>JBKJXQ010000311.1:0-11478 GCA_046716235.1 Chitinophagaceae bacterium | reverse complement strand
ATAGCAGCCAACGTATGTATTTACACTAATATACGCTACATAAAAAAGAAACAATACTTTCAACTTCTTCTTTTTTAGTCATATATCTACTACCCTGCAGTAGCGCAAATACAACTCCTATCAGTTTTTCTCCTCACAAATCATTACAAGATGCACCATTGTTTCTACTGCTTTATTCATATCCTACACACTGATAAATTCCAGCTTGGAGTGTATAGCCTGTTCCCCTGCAAATAAATTAGGACAGGGCAAACCCATAAAAGATAAACGGCTTCCATCTGTACCACCGCGGATGCTTTCCATTTTTAATGTTAACCCGGCCCGGGCTATCGCATCTTTTGCATACTCCACCACCTGCGGATTAATATCCAGTATTTCTTTCATGTTGCGGTATTGTTCCTTTACCTGAAACTCAAAAGTAGCAGCCGGATAAGTCCGCATCCTTTCTTCTATCTGGGTTCTTAAATAATCTTCTTTTTTTATCAACCCATCATTATCAAAATCCCTGATGATAAAATCGATGGTACACTTTTCAGCAATACCTTCAATTCTTACCGGATGTATAAAACCTCTTTTCCCGTCGGTTGATTCGGGAGAAAGTCTGTCCTTAGGTAAGGCAGCTAAAATTTCACCGGCAATCTTCATCGCATTTATCATCTTTCCTTTTGCATACCCGGGATGGGCAATTACACCATGAATTATTACCTGTACACCATCGGCACTAAAGGTTTCATCTTCTAACGAACCGGCTTCACCCCCATCTAATGTAAACCCAAAATCAGCACCCAGTTTTTTTAAATCAACTTTAGCAGTTCCTTTACCTACTTCTTCATCAGGCGTAAACAGGATTTTTATTTCGCCATGCTTTACCTCTTTATGGGTCATGAGAAAATTAGCCATATCCATTATTTCTGCCACACCTGCTTTATCATCAGATCCCAATAATGTATTTCCTGAAGCAGTAATAATATCATTATTCATTTGTGTTTGCAGGTAGGGATAATCGCTTAACCGCAACACCTGTGTTTTATCATCGGGTAATACAATATCCTGCCCCTGGTAATTTTTATGAACCAGCGGTTTTACATTCGTACCACTGCAATCAGGTGCGGTATCCACATGGGCGCAAAAGCAAATGACAGGAACTTTCTTATTTGTAGTGGATGGAATAGTTGCATACACATAGCCCCACTCATCAAGGTGTGCATCAGCAATACCTATTGCTTTTAATTCTTCAACCAGTATTTTACTTAAATCTTTTTGCTTTTCGGTAGTGGGATGGGTAATTGATTGCGGGTCGCTTTGTGTATCAACCTGTACATATCTCAAAAATCTTTCTGCAGCAGTGAACGTATAGTTTTCAAACATATTTTTTTCTTTTGGGGGATGTAATATACTAAAAAGAAAGTGGTTTGCAGTTTACGAAACTACAAACCACCAACAACCCTTCGCCAGGTTCAGGATGATAACTAATAAACTTATTTACGGCATTATTATCAGTGGCTTTGTGCCCACTATCTCTACCAACTCCAGATCAAATATCAGATCCTGCCCGGCCAGCGGATGATTGGCGTCCAGCATTACGGCTTCCTCTTTTATATCTACAATAGTAACCTGGAACTGCTGCCCTTGCTGATCACTCATCATTAAAGGCATACCTACTTCTACCGGCATATCTTCGGGAAAACGATCTTTTGGCATTTCAATTACCATCTCCGGATTTTTGGGCCCATAAGCTTCAGCAAAAGGTATACTAACTGTTTTCTTTTCACCCACTGTCATACCAGTTACACCTTCATCAAAGCCGGGAATAACCATGCCGCTGCCTACTTCAAATTCCAGTGGCTCACGGCCAGTTGATGAATCAAATGTTTCGCCATTGGTAAGCTTACCATGATAATGCACTTTTATCTTATCACCACTTTTTACTTGTGCCATTGTATTGATTTTTTAATATTAATAATGTAAAAATGAGCTTGCAAGGTAGGCCAAAATCATTAATGAAACCGTTTAAATATTTGAACCTGTCGGCATAAATATTTTTAGTATTTTAACTATTAATTAAAAATGATGTGTATGAAATTGTTGAAAGTATTGCTGCCAGTTTTGCTGATAACAGCCGGGTGTTTTGCCCAAAAAACAGCACAACCCGCTACCATTAATGAACAGACAAAAATAATAGCCGGAGCCGAAAGGATAAATGTTTATCTGCCACTTATAAAAGGAAAAACAGTGGGGATTTTTGCCAACCAGACTTCCATGGTGGGCAACACTCACCTGGTAGATACGTTAAGAAAACTCGGCGTTAACATTAAAGTAATATTTGGTCCGGAGCATGGCTTTCGTGGCACAGCTGATGCCGGAGAGAAAGTGGGAAATTATATTGATGAAAAAACAGGCATTAAAGTAGTGTCTTTATATGGCAGTAAAAGAAGACCATCTGCTGATGATGTGAAAGGTGTTGACTTTCTCATTTTTGATATACAGGATATTGGCGTTCGCTTTTATACTTATATTTCTTCGCTGGAAGAATTTATGGAAGGGGCCTTTGAATTGGGTAAGCCATTAATGATATTAGACAGGCCAAATCCAAACGGCCATTATGTCGACGGTCCGGTTCTGGATAAAAAATATCAATCGTTCATCGGCAGACAAGCGGTACCCATTGTTTATGGAATGACGATTGGAGAATATGCATTTATGATTGCCGGTGAAAAATGGCTGAGTGAAAAAGCCAATACGAAATATGCTTATTATAAAACAGCCAAAAATTCTGTTGATACCCCTTTTCATTTCCAGGTAATAAAATGTGCAAATTATACCCACCAAAGTAAATATGTATTGCCTGTAAAACCATCTCCCAATATTCCCAATATTCAATCTATCTATTTGTATCCTTCCACCTGTTTCTTTGAAGGCACGGTACTGAGTGAAGGAAGAGGTACCAATAAACCATTCCAGGTATTTGGACATCCCTCATTACCAAAAAATTTGTATTCATTTACTCCCAATCCTAATGAAGGAGCAAAAAGTTCGAAGCTCTACGGGCAGCTTTGCTATGGATGGGATTTATCCGGAACACCTGAAGAAGTATTTAAAATGGTGGATAGTAAAATACAATTGAAATGGTTGATAGAAGCTTACCGGTTATTTCCTGAAAAAGATAAATTTTTTCTGCTACCTAAATCAGGTAATATGAAAGAATCTTTCTTTAACAAACTGGCGGGTAATAATGATTTGTGGCAGCAGATAAAAGGTGGGAAAAGCGAAAGAGATATCCGTAAAAGTTGGGAAGCAAAGTTGAGTAAGTTTAAAAAAATAAGAAAAAAATATTTGCTGTACGATGACATTGAAAGCCTCAGGCCCTAAAGGATAATTATCAGATAAGCTCCAATTGAAAAGCCATTCGTATCAGGGATGCTGTATTTTTTGCTTTCAGTTTCGCTAATAAGTTCTTCCGGTGTGTGTCCACTGTTGTAGGACTTATAAAAAGTTTCTGTGCAATTACATTATTAGTCATGCCTTCAGCAATCAGTTCCAGCACTTCTTTTTCACGGCGGGTTAGTAAAATATTGGTGCTTTCATTCCTTCGCAGGGTTTGAGAGGCTTCATCACTCAAATAAGTTTTTCCTTTTGCTACGGCTTCTATTGCTTCCATCAATTCTTCCTGGGAAGCATTTTTCAACACATAACCGGACGCTCCACTGTCCATCATTTTCTGAATAAAACTTTGCTGATTAAATGTACTTAGACCGACAACAAAAACAGAAGGATACTTTTCTTTTACTTCTTTACATAAATCAATACCGCTTTTATCGGGTAGATTGATGTCCATTAAAATTACATCGGGCTGATGTTGCTGTAAAAAAGCAAGGCAGGAAGCAGCATTGGTAGCATGACCAGCCCATTCAACCACCTTTTCATTTTGCAATAATGAACGAATGCCTTCAATTACCATGTAATGGTCATCTACTATAAATACTTTGATCGCCATTTACGTATTTAATTCAATATGAACGGAAGTGCCTTTACCAGGTTCCGATTGCACATCCAATGTACCTTTTAAATATTCAACACGGCTCTGGATATTGCTCCAGCCCATTCCTTTTGAACCTTGTAAAATTAGCGGGTTAAATCCTTTTCCATCATCTTCTACGGTTATACTTATATCAGCATTGATTTTACTTACCTGCACAATGGCCGTTTTAGCAGCAGCATGTTTCATGGTATTATTAATAAGTTCCTGCACAATCCGGTAAATGGCAATGGCGGTTGTTTGTTCAATTACTATATTCTCCAAACCTATTGACTGATAGTTTACCTGTAATGCTCCGGATTGATTAATATCATTACAAAAATCTTTCAAAGCCGTATCCAACCCAAACTTTACTAAAGCTTCCGGCATCATGTTGTGTGCCACACGGCGCATTTCTTTGATAGAACTGTCCAGCATGTCCATACTGCGTTCAAAGGCCTGCACATTAGCCGGCGTCATTACAAGATTTCCTTTCATAGTCTGAAATGAGTATTTAATACCTGACAACATTCCTCCTAATCCATCATGCAGGTCTTTTGCCAGGCGGGTTCGTTCTTGTTCTTCTCCTTTTAATACAGCTTCAGTAGCGGTTAATTGCTTTTCAATTTCTAATTCGTTGATCCGTTGCTGCTGTAATCTTTGCCGATTCCGGTAAATCCGGTAAGAAAGTAATGAGATAATTAATATGGTAAAAGCTGTAGCAATAAGAATATAGTTAAGTGTGTTTTTTTGCCGGATAGAAAATTGCTGCAATTTTTTATCCGACTCAAGCTGCTTGATCTGATTTTCTCTACGAATACGCTGATACCTCGCATCAAATAAAAGGATATGATTATGATTTTGCAAAGCAATAAGGCTATCCGTAAAATTTAATAATTCTGTACGTAACCCGTAAGCCCGTTTATAATTCCCTTCGTTAGCATAATAATCACTCCATTCATTTAATATAACCCTGATTTTAGGCATATAGTTGTATGCCTTCGCAGTGTCAAATGACATACGGAAATA
Source organism: Chitinophagaceae bacterium (assembly GCA_046716235.1). Lineage (GTDB taxonomy): Bacteria > Bacteroidota > Bacteroidia > Chitinophagales > Chitinophagaceae > JJ008. The sequence continues at coordinate 6,434 of JBKJXQ010000311.1, read as the reverse complement.
ATATTCAGCAGAATCTGCCTTGTTGAGTTTTCTAAATATCCTGCCAATATCCAATGCTTCGTCAGCGATATAGTATGGATCTTTCCATAATAAGCTGTATTTATATGCACTTTGATGATGTGCCAGCGCTGCATTCATATCATCTATTGCAAAATGATACTCACCGTAAGCATTATGATAATATATTTTGTCAAGGTCTAATTTGACTACAGGCATTAGCCTTTCACAGTTGGCCAGTAGTTTTTTTCCTTCTTCCTGCTTCCCTAACTTAAAGAAAATGGCAGCAGCTCTTGCATAGGAATCAAAAGCCAGTATATCCAGTTTTCTTTTCCCCACATAATCAATACTTTTTAACAGATATTGAATTGCTTTTTCCCATTCCTGCATATCAATAAACACAAAAGCAAGATTAAAATACGTTAATACCAACCTGGAGGAATCGCTGTTTTTTTCAGCCAATTCAATACTTCGGATATAATATTTTTGGGCATTATCCAGATCATTGATCAGGGAGTAAGATGCACCTAAATCATTATAAAGTGAACTCAACTCATGTGACTTTCGTTTGCTGTTTGGTAAGCCAAGAATTACGTTTTCCACCTCACTGTAATAAATAATTGCATTCAGGTAGTCTCCTTTTTCGTAATAAATAGCCCCATTTAGTCTGGCTGCATATAGATAATTAATGGGCAATTTTTTTTCGAGGGATATCTTTTTTATTTCCTCTAGTTCTTTTTGAGCAGCATTAAAATCAATCTTCGCATTTTCAAGGGCAAGTCTTGCTCTTATGATTAAATTTGCTGAATCTGTTTTCTCATTTTTAGACTCAAGTCTTAAACTACTTTTCGTAGGGTTTTGCGCCTGTACTATAATTGAACTGCATAACAAATAAACCAATGCCGATATAGTCTGGTAAACTTTCACAACTAAATATAATTGATTTGTATAATTATTACTTTATCATTTTATGCAAATAAATCAACCTGGAGGTTAAACTATCTCCTCCTTTTCCATGATTTTTTCTTTTTTTGAAATATCCTGTTTTTAAGGGATTTGAAATGAAAGTCAGTAGTTTCATATTTACAAAATAAATAGAAATGCTAATGAAAATCTTCATTGTCTTTGCAATTATGCTTCTACTCACGGAAGCAGATTTATTTGCCCAAAACAAACCCAAACCCAAAGAAAAACCTCCTACTCAAACTGAAATGGAAAAGATCATGAAAGAGGCGCAGATGGAGATGGACAAAATGGATCCCGAAACCCTACGCATGATGGACAGCATGGGTATTAAACGACCTAACTTTAAAACCGTACCCAAAGTTTCTGACAAACAATTAGCAACAGCATTTGAAGAAGAAGGGATAGTGATCCCATCAAAAAAAATCAAACTCATTGCATTGCTGCCAAAAAATGTCATGAGCAATACACAGTTAACAGCATATATAAAAATAACCGGCCAATCCATTGCCTCCATTATTAAACCCGAAGCTAAACAGATGGCAGATAAAGTAATTGAACAATTTAAAAATGATAAATATTACGGGGCCCTGATTGCTTCCGCCGCTAATGGTATGTGGGTTGCCGGTTACAAGGAAGCCGCTACTTACCTTATGGGCAAAGCCACTGAAATATTGCCCAACGCTGACAACCACAACAACTTTGCCGCTTACCTAACCATGATGGGTGCAGCCCACATGGCTATTCCGGTTTTGGAGAAATTAAACACTGTGCACCGCAAAAACAGCACGGTTCTCAATAATCTTGGGCAGGCCTGGTTGCAATTAGGCGATGTTATTAAAGCCGAAAAATATTTGGACAGCACCATTATAATCTATGCCTATCATCCTCAAGCTAATTATACCAAGTGCCTGATACTGGAATCGAAAGGAAAAAGGGCCGAAGCTGCTGTTGCATTGAAACGTTCGTTAAAACACAGTGTAACAAAAAACAAATTAAAGAAGCTCAGGGAACTCGAAGAAAAAGAGTACAAACCGAAAGGCTATCATATACCAAAAGTATATTTTTCAGCGTCCTTTAACCTGGGCCTGTACACTGCAATCATTCCAAAAGCATATTCGAAATCAGCAGGCATGGAGCAGGAAAATCAATGGAAAGGTTTTCGTGAACAGCTAAGTGAAGAAAAAAATAGAATTGATGCTGCTATTACCGTAGTAAACAGGATTGTTGAAGATGACATTAATAAAATGTCTGCTAAAATCAAAAAGCATGGTGTAATCATTTTTCCTCCCTATTATGAAAAAGCAACTGAACGATTGAACAGCTATATGCAGGGTCGTGAAATAAACTTTGCAAGAGAAGTAGAAGCAGGAGTGGACTATTTGCAGGAATGGGCCAGGCTTAAAGGGGATTTTGAAAAAGAACTGACAACAGAACAGGAACGATATGAAATGAAAACACCCAACGGCCAAAACCTGGCTGCTAATTGTGCAGGAGAGATGCCTGTCATCACAAAATATATCACTGCTATAAACGACCTGAACCAAAAGCATAACCAGAAAACAGTAAAGCGGTTGGTAACAGAAGCATATCAATTCTATCAATACAGCACTGATGTTGCCATAACAGACGCTGCTGCCCTGAAAATGGTACTGGAAATAAAAAGCGATTTTTTGCGAAGATTAATAGAGTTGAAACATGAGTACTACGGCAACCTGACTGAATGCATAAAAGAAAAAAAGGAAGCCGTTTATAAAAAAGGGGAGCTGCCGGATTATGATGAAGTGAATTGCCAGATATTAAACAGCATCAGCTTTCCCGGGATGGGCAGCATTATCATGCGTTGCAATAATATGAGCATGTACCTCAATCCTATTTTATCGCCGGTTAAAGGTTCTATCACCGCCAATTTCGACGGTTACATTGAGCAGGCATCTATTGGCGTTACTGTAAAAGCAGTTGATATTGAAGTGGGCGGAGTATTTGATAAGGATGGGAATTTTGTAAAAGGAAATGTAACTGTCAGTACTGAAATTAAGGGGATAAAAGTCTCTGCCACCGGTGAAGCAGATGCAAATGGTTTCACCAAAGGAAGTTTGGAGCTGGGTATTGATATCGAATTAAGTTTTTTACCGGAAGGATTGGAAGGGGAATCGCCTGTAGAAATTTCTTTGAAAAATGAATTGGGGCTAACCATGGAGTTGGGTAAAGAAGGTATTACAGATATGTATGTAAAAGATAAGATAACAGGCGATGTGGCAGCAAACATTGAAGTGGACAATACAATTGAGCTAACACAAGGTGAAATTTCAAATACCGGAGAAGTTACCAACCCTGAAACGATGAAACTTCCTGTACCAAAAAGCCCCAGCATTTCTGTAAGTGCGGATAACAGGTGGAGTGTAAACAGCGGACATAGTGTGACAGGGAGTTTATCAGGATTAAGACCCAACTAAAATCAATTAAATGAAAAAAATAATTTTTACTTGTTTTGTTTTGATACATTTTACAGCAATTGCACAAATCAAAACAACCAAGCTTGTTTCAGCAGATGGTTACGGCTGGATGTATGATTACCAGTTTGAAAGCGGGCCACAAACACTGAACGGTTTTACGTTTTCCGCCAGGCAACTTGATATCTGTCATTCATTGGTAAGATGGATGAAGGCCAGTTATGTTCCCCAAAAATTTTTAGGAGATGTAAGAAGGTTTACAAATGTGGGGCTTAAAAAAATGGATGGGAAATTGTTGCCGCTCATAAATTATGGCGCTACAGCCTATACCTGGAGCGTAGAAATGAAAGGGGGCAAACTGGCACCCATACAGGAAACAGAAATGCCTTGGGGTATTACTGTTAATGAAAGATTTGGCGGCGGGCTTGGGAAAATTAGTGTGGGTGATGATTATTATTTCATCTTGCCGGATAATAATTATTTTGATAAAGGTACTCCACAGGAGGTGCTAAATAAATATGATATTAAAAGACTGCCCCAGTTTAAAAATTATTATCCCGCTTATAATACTGTAAATCGTTATTTGCGTGAGCCGGGCATATTGAGTACACTCTTATTATGCAAAGACAATCACCTGCCCATAGTAAAAATAACCAATGAAGAGCTTCTGCAAAAGGCAAAACAAATGATTGACCGGGAGCACCAGAAAAAGCTATCCGAAATACTGGAAAAAAACAAAGGCAATCAAAAAAATATAGATTATTTCAATGGCTACGAAGAGACTAACTATCAAAAAGCACTTGCAACATTTAGCAAGCACATGGGTAATTATAAAGACCGAATGAATGAAACCGCCCAGGTGCCTGATGGTTTTGATTATATTGATTTTGTAAATGGCTATGATATTTTTACCCGCATCCAGATCAACGAGGGCACTCCTCACCTCAAAACATATACAGTTTATAAATTTGAGCCGGGTGTGCTTGAGCAAACAAAACAGGGCATTCCTTTGTGGATAAGAGTTTCGTGGGCATGGAGCCTGAATGATGAAAAAACAAAACCCATGCATGAATCCATCATCAACAATTTTGATTTCCAGTATTTGTATGATTATGTTTTTAACCCCGATAAAGTAAAAGGCAGGTCGTATAAACCGCTTCGTTCGCCCGATTTCAAAGAAGCAATTGTGGTTACAGAAAAATCAACCGCAACAAAAGAGGCAGAAAAGAACAACAACATTTATTTTTTTGAAGATTTTTCTTCCAACGCTACAGGACAAAAGCCTAAAGCGTGGAATTCCGCTCTCAATAGTAAAGGCAGTTATACACGTATTGCAGAAATGGAAGAAGAAAAATGGATGGAAATAGCCGGGAATGACAATATAACTCCCACCCATCTTAAAAAACCATTGCCACAAAATTTTGAATTATCATTTGATGTAGCAGTACCGAAAGATTTTACCTGGGGAGCCAAGAGGCTAGATATGATATTGGCAAAAGAAAATAGTTCAGCTTCATCTTTCCGGTTTTCAATAAAGCCGGGCTCAGGTGGGCAGAACGGAGAAACTCAGGTGGAAAACAATTTTGTTAACGGTTATGCCAACGGCACTAAATGGTATTCGGCTCCAGGCTTTTCCAACGATAAAAAAATAAACAAGGCAAAAGTAGTTATCCGCAAAAATGGGGAAGTCCTCCAGGTATTTGTAAATAATGAAAAAATTGCAGATTATCCTAAAGCCATGCCGGCAACTACCGTGTTCAATACATTGAAATTTTCGCATGGCAGAAGTGACGGTGAAACGGAAAAATATTTTATCAGCAATATTAAAATCACAAAACTATAGACTGCTTCTTTCTTCAATTTAAAAAAACCCTCTTTTCAGGGGATAGCCTGGCACATCTTTAATATTCATCTTTAACTCATGAAAAAACTAATTCTCCTTTGTGTTCTTTTCGCCTTTACGGGAAATAGCTTTGCCCAAACCGAAACCTTTGACGTCATTACTTATACCCCACCTGCGGGATGGAAGAAAGAAGTTAAAGAAAACAGCTATACCAGTTTTACAATCAGCAATCAGCAAACAAAAAACTATTGCCAGATTTTTATTATGCTCAGCATTGAAAGCAAGGGAGGCATTAATGAAGATTTCGACAATGAGTGGCAAAATTTAGTTGTAAAAAACTATAAGGTTTCTGAAGCTCCAAAACTAACCGAGCCTACGCTTGAAAATAAGTGGAAGACAAAAAGCGGCCTGGCTCCGTTCACTTTTAATAATGGAAATGGAATTGCCATGCTCACAACCATCAGTGGTTATAACAAAGCTATAAGTATTGTAACTGTTACAAACAGTACAGATTATATGCCTGCTATTCAATCATTGTTAGAATCCATTGAAATGAAAATACCCGATAAAGTTGAAACAAATCAACAGCAACCCACAAATAATCAACTTTCGCCGGCTGCCATTAAGAGCAGTTTCACATTCAACACTACCAACTTTGATGATGGGTGGACAAGCACCGTACAGGAAGATTGGGTAGAAGTAACAAAAGGAAATATCAAAGTGCTGATACATTACCCCAACAAAAATGCAGATGCATACAATTCAGTTTTGCTTGATGGTTTAAAAAATGCATGGAACGTGTTAGTGGCTCCAAAATATAGTTCAGCAAGCAATTTTGAATTTAAGCCCATCACCGGATGGCAATCAATTGAATTTGCTGAGGCTGATATGGTTGAAAAAAACACGAGTAAAACAGTGCATGTTGTTTTGTTTAAGATGGGATACTCAAATGGCAGTGGACGATATTTAGAATTTATTACTGCAAACAAAAGTTCATTTGAACAGGAATTTGGCAGCTACCATGAAACTACATACGGCTGGGAAAACATGGAGAAAATGGCCAACTACAACAAATTTGCTGTAGCAGCTTCTGACCTTAACGGTAAATGGACCAACGACTTTACCGGCATGGTACAATATGTAAATGCCAATACAGGCCACGATGCGGGTGCCAACAC
>JBKJXQ010000310.1:0-2970 GCA_046716235.1 Chitinophagaceae bacterium | reverse complement strand
CCTTTCAATCTTTTATAACGGCTGTAAATATCCGAAGCGATATAACCTAATGGGTGGCCCACATGCAAGCCTGTACCACTTGGATAGGGAAACATATCCAGCACATAGTATTTTGGTTTAGAAAAATCATTTTCTACTTTGTATGCGTTTGATTCTTTCCATTGCTGCTGCCATTTCTTTTCTATATCCCTGAAATTGTATTCCATGCCGTATTTATAATTATTATTTTGTCATCGATCTGTTCATTGGGCATCTTCGTTGTGTCACTCACTTCATCGTTCGGTTCTTTACTCATCAGCCACCCACCCCGGCCTATAATAAAAAATTATTTCTTCAATTCGCCCCGCCCATGCGGGGAAGTAAACTAAAGCATTTTGCCCATCCATATTACTTCAGTACAAGAGTGATTCATTTTGTTTCTTCCACAGGAAGAACTAAAATGAACAAATCTTCGATTGCAACGAAGCTGATAGTAGTAGTTCAGCCGGGTAATAAAAATTTCTTTAACAAATATCTTCACATCATCCGGCAATATGAACCAATGCCCATCGTTTTAATGGGCAGCAAAAATACTGATTGTAAAGCTGAATTAGCTATTTTTGCCTGCCCCGCTGCATATAACAACAATAATAGTTTGAAGTGGGGCCGCAACCCATAAAATTCAAAATTCTATCACATGTCCCAATCAGGAAAAGCTTCTATCAAACGTGGCAAACCCTCTTACTTTATGTCCATACTCGGGGTTACCCTCGTATTGTTTCTTCTGGGCATTATTGGCTGGCTGGTAATAAACGCCAATAAAATGGGTGATTATTTTAAAGAAAATGTGGAAGTAAGAGCTTATCTCCGTGGTGAGCTGAACCCTAAAGATAGTATTGCATTGATGAACTATATCAGCTCCAAACCGTATGTAAAATCGATTGAATATATTTCTAAAGAAGAAGGAAAGAAAAAATATATGCAGGAAGAAAGTGAGGACTGGAGCAAAGTACTGGATGAAAATCCATTACCCAATGCGATCTATTTCCGGATTAAAAATCAATATGTAAACCTGGACACACTTACCAATATTAAAAAAGATCTGGAGGCGCAAACCTATGTTAGTGATGTAAAATATCCCGAAGCACTGGTAAGTAAACTCAACAAAAATATACGGATTGTAAGTATCTGGCTACTGGTATTAGTGGTTATCATTTCGCTGGTGGTTATCTTTTTAATTGATAATACGATCCGGCTGGCTATGTTCAGCAACCGTTTTCTAATAAAAACCATGCAAATGGTGGGTGCCACCCGATGGTTCATTGCCAAACCATTAAATGTAAGAGCTATTATTAACGGTGCTATCAGTGGGCTGATTGCTTCTGGCTTACTTTACCTCGTTATAATGGTAGCAGAACGCTCCATCGACTGGTTGAAAACGATACATGACTCCGGCCTCTTGTTATTCCTCTTTGCTATCCTGATAGTTTTAGGTATCGCCATTACCCTCTTCAGTACTCACCGCAGTGTAATAAAATATTTGCGGATGAAGCTGGATGATTTGTATTAAACTAATGATGAAAGGACAATAGGAGTTAAAGAGTTGAGGCTAAATGCTTTTTTACCAATCAAAGATTGTTTTAACTTTTATTAATTTGTATTCTCTTTTAATCTCTTAGCCTTATATTGCATTTCCAAAAAAGAATAAAATGAGTGATTCTAAAACAAACCCTACGCTGTTTACTAAAGACAACTATATGTGGATGCTGGCCGGTGCTGTGCTGATAATTATTGGCATGTTCCTTCTATCTGGCGGTAAAAGTAATACTGATCCCAATGTATTTGATAAAGCTGCAGTGTACAGCACTACCCGTATTACCATTGCCCCGCTACTGATATTGGCTGGATTGGTGGTTGAAATTTTTGCCATCTTTAGAAAACCAAAAGAAGCCTGAATGGTTTTTGTAAGTTTATAAATGATTAACGGCGATTCTATACAATAGGATCGCTTTTTTATTTTATGTTGCACCCCAATTAAATAAACCATGAACATAGTTGAAGCTATCATAATTGCCGTTGTGGAAGGTTTAACCGAATTTCTTCCGGTTTCATCTACCGGCCACATGATTATTACTGAAAAAATAATGGGGGTGGCGGATAATGATTTTACCAAACTTTTTACTGTGGGTATACAATTGGGAGCTATACTTGCGGTGGTTGTATTTTATTGGAAGAAATTTATAACCCCCTTTGCTACCGGCGCAAAAGGAATGCAGTTTTACGGAAAATTGCTGGTAGCAGTAATACCTGCATTAGTTTTGGGCTTTATTTTTTCTGACAAAATTGATGCGTTACTTGAAAGCTCCCTTACTGTTGCCATTACAATGATTGCAGGAGGTATTGTCTTGCTATTCATAGACAATGTTTTTAATAAACCCACTGTAGAAAAAGAAGAGCAAATCAGTTTTCCCAAAGCCTTTATCATCGGGCTTTGGCAATGCATTGCCATGATACCGGGTGTAAGCCGCAGTGCTGCCAGTATTATTGGTGGAATGCAGCAAAGCCTGACAAGAAAATTAGCAGCTGAGTTTTCTTTTTTCCTGGCCGTACCTACCATGGCTGCGGCTACGGGTTACAAATTACTGAAAGGATATAAAACAATAACTTCAGAACATATTAAGTTATTGGCAGTGGGAAATATTGTAGCTTTCATTGTAGCACTGCTGGCTATTAAATTTTTCATTGGCTTTTTACAGCAGCATGGCTTTAAATTGTTTGGTTATTACCGCATCGTTGCCGGAGTTATATTATTGATTTTACTATTAACAGGATACATTAAGGGATAAAATACCGTAAAAAGGGTATTTGTATATATTTCACTTTTATTAATTATGCATTAAACTAAACCAATTATGAAATCATTTATTATTAGTGTAATTGTTGCCGTGGCTTTAATAGCCTGCACCAACAATGGTAAAAAAGTATCGAAAT
>JBKJXQ010000309.1:0-2810 GCA_046716235.1 Chitinophagaceae bacterium | reverse complement strand
GTAATGTGATAGTACCTGCAAAAATCTTTGTGTAAATTTTTCAACATTAAATGGTTTTTTTATAAATCATTCTGCCCCGCTGGAACCGGTCACCGATTCAATATTATAATTACCCGAAAGAATGATGACCGGTATATGAGCAGTGGCAGGATTATGTTTGATAGCAGCGCATAGATCACCACCATTGACGCCCCGCATCTGGATATCCATTAAAACCAGATCGGGAGAAATGCGTGAAATAATTTCCATTACATTGACCCCATTTGGGGAAAAAACCGGATTGAAACCCTTATCTATAAGTATTCCCTGCATAAGGATCAGCATATCTTCATCATCATCCACCACTAATATCACTGGTTTTACAGGTAAGTCAGTTGTCATGATATTACCACTACAAGAATGCTGCCAAGGGGAAATTAGATAAGGGAGTGGATGGAAATCCCAAAATGATTGTGAAGAATCCCTATCCTTTCTGGTATATAAAAACAGGCTTTTTGATTGGAATATTAAATGTGCATAGTTTTTGATGTAAAAAAATGAAACCTTAATCCAACTGATAACATGGAAAATTTACAATCCCTGGGCCTCGCTACTATTGTTGACTTGCTTGCCCGGCACACAGAAAAATATTCACATATATTAAAAAATGGTGGAGATAAATTGGAATTTGAGTGGTCTAAAATGATGATAGAGAAACTTCAACGTGAAATAAAATTTAGAAAAGAAATTTTCCAGGATAATACTACAACGACATCTCTATCTGATGATTAATTACGATATTTTTATACATCCATTTTGCTGGCCGGGGCAATACATTCCACTGTAAAAATTAATTCGGCCACTGGTTACTTTATTCTTTTTTAGCAGTGATCGTAAAATTAAGATCATGCTCTATTTTATCCGATGGGCTCCCCAGGTGCTTGTTAGCTTTCCCGGTGAAACCTGGATTTCCCTTTGAATCTTTTACAACACTGAATTCATTATGATCTCTTACCACCGAACTTAGTGTATTGAATGATTTATGAATTGGAAACTTCATCCATTTTATATAAGGGAGCAGGTCAGCTCCTACTTCTAAAAAAATAAGCTGGTTTATTACGGCGGGAGTAAAATCTATCAGGCTATTGGTGACATATAACTTTACTTTGTCAGCATCTACATCGTACTCGGCATCCAATACAAGATTGAAACAGGCGGGAGTGGCGATCGTTCTTGCAGCGGCACCGAACCCTGCTACATCATTGATGCTGCTGACAAAAGGAACAGCGAGTGGTTTAATAACTCTTAATTCAACGACTTCAATCTTACCTTTTGTTCCTTCCTGGAATGAATCATCAGCTTCCACATTTTCATAAAATGTAAATTTGGTAGCATTACCTTCAAGATTGCCTTTCATTTTTATCACTTTGCCATTCCCTTTGTCCTTTGGATAACGGAGTGAAAGAGCACCCTGCATTTCCACACCATATTTCCACCATGTTACTCCATCGCTGTTTCTGAAATTTACTTCGTAGTCATGTTTGATATCACCTTTAAAAACCCCGCAATATCTTTTGACCATAAAATCAGCAGCAAATTGAGTGATATCACCCACAAATCCGGCAGTACCCATCTTTGTCGATAAGGATTCAGCATCACCCAGAGCAGTAGCATAGATTTTCGCCGGTTCTTTAGCAAGAATATCATAGGAAGAAGGAATTACATTCGCTTTGGCATTGATAAGCTCTGCTCCCTTCGGTACACCTTTATCAAGTGTAACATTTAATAAAATGGTCTTTATGGACTTGGACCAGAAATTCGAAAAGGTTGAAAACGCAGCACAGGCTTCGCTGACCATTACAAGATATTCGCAAACAGTATTATCCTGAGCCTGGTGATCCGGGATGGACGAAAGCTTCTTCATCTGCTTTGCCTGGTCCACCAGGTTATTATTTAATGCGGATAAATTACCGGCCAGGTTAGGAGATAATCTTTTACCCATCTTTGTCAGGGCAGTAATTTCTTTGGCAGCTACATTCAGATCCTTAAACAATAATAGTGCAGCATCAACTTTTGTCTTTAACTCCCCCAATTTTTTATCCATCTCTGCTTTATCTTTTGGGCTTATATACCCATCAGCCTTCTCTACTGCTTCCTTTACTTTATCATAGGCTTTATTAGTTTCCTTTATATTTTCTTCCGGCCATTCATCATCAAAAATTATTTCCAATTCTTCGACCGAAAAAGTGCCGCTTTGCTTTGCTTTTTTATCAGTACTCTGAACGCTTACGGTATAGTCACCCACTTTATTGGCCACCCATTCAGCATTGTATTTACCATCAGCAGAAACATTGACCTTACGTACATCATTGGTAGAAGGGCCTTGTACATTTATTTCAACCTGGTTAAAATTTTTATACTTTACACTTTCACCGCTTATAAGAATAGAACCTCCCGGAAATGTTTTGTTCGCTGAAAGCTGGAGAGTGAGATAACCATCTGCAGGCGTCATGTCCACATCATCTGGTTTAGATGCGTTCATTGTCGCAGGAACAGGCGGCATTTTTTTATTATTGGTACGGGTAGCGGGTGCATCTTCAACCTTGCCTCCGGTTGCTTTTTTGTTGTCAGCAGTTTTTTTGGGTGATTCCAGTAGACTGTCCAATCCCCTATTTACCTCCTGACTCGCCTTTCTTTTAATTCTCCATTCAGCATCACTCTCAGCCTTTTTAGCTATCTTTTTAAAGAGTTGTGCTTCACTGTTGCCAAAGAATAAGATAGACACTATCGTACACAGCAATATTTTCATAAGGTAAAAATTAAGTAAATTA
>JBKJXQ010000308.1:0-6674 GCA_046716235.1 Chitinophagaceae bacterium | reverse complement strand
GGTGCCTTCAGTAGCTTTTATAAAAGTAAAGCCTAATTGAATGGCTTTTATCTTCATTGCTTTTACTTCCTTCCAGGCAATCAAAGACTGATATTTGGATACATCAATTCCATGGATAGAATAGTCTTGAGGAATAGCAATACCAAATTCGGGGTAATGCGAAAACTTTGCTTTTCGGTAAAGGAGCCATTGATAAAGTATTAAGCCGCTGATGGATAAGAACAGGAAACTAAATACAATAAATAGTAAACGGCGAAAACGTTTTTTTTGCTTACGGGATAACATGAATAACCGGGATGACTTGCAGTTTTATAAGAAAAGAACAAATATAAACGGAGAGAATTTATTAATTCATTCTTTATCTATTTAATCGTATAAATCAATCATTTATGAAACCGGCAGGTTAAAACTTATAACTCTATTTGCATCCATTATTTTAATCTTAGTTGTTATGAGAGAAAATTTATCCTATATTGTTTATCCACCCCTTTTTTAACCAAACTATTGTTATGAGAAAGTTTCCATTACTACGGACCAGTTATTTTATTTTGATGATGCTTGTGTTTCAGATTTTTTCATTTGCACAAGTCCAAACTACCAGTAATATCGATTTGGGTAAAGACACTATTTCCCGAACCGATGTTATTGGTGCCAAAAACACTTATCTGAATTCACTAAAAGCTTTTGGTCAGAAAGCAACCGAACAAATTAATCTTCCGGTTGATAAACTAAGTGCTATTGTGGATGCCTGTAACAAAAATAATATTTCAGATGTAGCGGTAATAATTATTACACTGCGACAAAGTGATATTGCCCGCTATCGCCGGTTGAACCCGACTTCAACTGCCACAGACGCTGAATTAAAAGGTAGCCAGATGCTTGTATTTAAAGTTCCCCGCCAGGCATTTGCAGGTGCTGCTGCTGCCAAAGTCAAGTTGTCAAATAATAATCCACTGATGCTGAGTTTACTCTCTGCCGGGCTGGTACTTTTAGATAAACCATTTACTGATTTGTCACCGGCTAGCGGAAGTTTGTATTTTAGTTTTGGCAGTATTTGCCCACCACCAGCTTCCTGCGATACGCTGTAAATGGTTAAGCACTTGTGTTATTTATATCATTAGCCTCTCCCCCGGTATTATTATCCGGGAGAGGCTTCTTTTTTTTGCCGAAAATTTTTGATAAAGATAACCGGCTTCGAAATGTTATCAGGTGTTTTGATAACAGGTAATGAATTAGCTTATGTTCCAGGAAATGGTGAACAGGTAAAAGAAATGAGATGATAACAATTTTTATCAACCACACTTTCCAGGGGGCCCCATGTGTAAGATGATGAATCCAATTATCCAGAATAAGAATAATAAATTCAAAAAAGAAAATAAGGGATAGAAAACCCATTAACCGGATAGCCGTCGTTGAAACTTTAAACATCCCTATCATAATTATCAATATAAAAAAGGTAGCCACCACAATAGTGATAAACATGTATTGAAGATTATATTTCCGGCGTAACTGCTCTTCTGCAAATTCAGCCTGCCTTTGCAGTTCTTTAGCTTCATTATCTATCTCCAGTAAGGCAAGGTCTTTTTCTCTTCCTAATATATCTACACTGTCTTTATAATTATCATACAAAACGTTGTAATTAAAAGCCTGCTTATAATCACCCTGTTGCTGGTATAGATTTTTTAATTCATAGGTATAGTTTTTTAATTTGCGCAGGTCAGAAGTTACTTTTGCCAGGTCTGCAGATTTAAGATAATAGGTAATAGCTGCCGGAATATTTTGGAGTAGTTGCAGGCAATTAGCGTATTCACCAAAAAAATTCTTTTGGGCAGTAAAATCATACCCGGTATTAAAAGAAGATTCGGCTTTTCTGAAATATAAAAGAGCACTATCCGGATGGCCTCCGTACAAATAAATTTCAGCTTTCATCCAATTTAAATAATCGGGGCCGGTATTTATAAATACATTTTTTAATTCAGGATTAGTTTCCAGGTAATTGAGCATATAGGAAGGTTTTTCCTGTAGCATCATGTGAAAGAATAATATTTTTTCAGCTTCGATTTTCAATGGAATATTCTGCAAAGCATCTGCCAGTTGAACGGCCTGTTGCAAATAATCTTTACCAGCTATGTAATTAGAAAGCTTGGCCAAAGAAATATTATCATTTATCTGTCCATATTTATTTTTTAATTTTTTATTTATTGCCAGGCTTCTAAAAACATAGGATTTTGCCATTTCTATATTGCCTAATTTTTTATACAAGTTTGCCATTGCAATAAAAACAGGAGGCAATAATTTTTCATTTACAGCAGGTGTAGCTATATTTTTGGCAGTAGTATATGTTTTAAAAGCCATTAAAACATCTGACCGCTGGAAATATACATTGCCTAATTCAATAGCACAGATTACTTTGGCAGAATCATTTTCTGTATTAAATGCGGTGGTAAAGGCAAGGCTTGCATTTTTAAAAGCATCATCAAGCTGGCCATCTGTTGTGTTCAATACAGACAGATTGGAATAAGCCAATGCCGTATAATCCGGAAGATCATTTGCTTTGGCATATCCAAGAGCCCTTTTTATATATGTAATCGCATTTTTTGATCTGTCTTTTGTAGCAGCGCCGGGAGAATTGTATCCGGCGTTTCCAAAGTAAGCAATGAGAATAAGATTTTTGTTCAGCGTAGCTTCAGCCAGCATGATCTGCTTTTCTATAAGGCTGTCTCCTTTTATAAAATCTTTATTAGCGAAATAGTATTCTGAAAGCTGAACAAGTTGAACAATCCTGTCAGAATCTGATTTAGCAGAATGGTATTTATTAATCAGATTTTTTTCAATAAAGTCCTGGCCCCCGGAAAAAATTGAACATAGCAATAGCAGTAGAGCTAAACCTGTTCTATAAACAAAATAATTGGTGGAATTATTCATTATACAAAATGGCCTTTACCAGGAAAAATTTGTATAAGATAAGAAAAGTTTCAGAATTACGATTAATTCAGAATACTGAAATAAATAAAAGGCTTCTTAGAAGATAATTTTAGTGCCTACTGTTGCATAAAACATATTTTTACCCCGTTCAGATAGGTCAGGACGGTTAGCAACTGTAATCAGATGTTGAGGTAAAACATAAGCAGGGCTTGCAATTAATTGTAGCCTTCCTTTTGCATACACAATCGGTACTGAAAATTCATACGAAAGAATATTAAAATTGCTTACATCTTCTGTAACCTGTTGCTGTGTGCCCGGGAATAATAGAAATCCACTTTGTTTATAGGAGGTTTTAGTGAATTGCTGGGTTCCTGCATTCAAATAAGCAGAAGGATTAATTACCAATACTGACTGATGGGGTAATTGAATACGGAAAATATGATCCAATCCGGCTGTTGCACCATAATCTAATTTATCGCTGATTTTTACATCTGTACCGATTGTCAGATTAATAATTTTATTTAACCAGGAGTAAGTTAGTACAGCTTGTGCCTTTAATGCGGATTGAACTAACTGACTGTTATCTTTATAAAGTGGTTTTACCAGGTAAAAATTGCCTGCATTTATATTTTCTTTTCCAAACCGTACTCCGGCAGTAGCTACCGAACCGGCATATTCAAAACCAACTGTATTATTGGTTATAAAAATTGGAGCCGCCGTGATATAAATATTTTTAGTAAACCAAAGCTCTGCTACAGGAAAAAAACCACTACTTTTTAAACTATCTGTTCTGCCATAATAATTCAGGCTGCTGTTATAATAAACACCCAGTTTAAATTCAGTAGTATTTTTTATTTGCGTTGAATCTGGTTGAGCTTTTGCATCCATTGATACAAATTGTACAACGAGTGGGATAAGGATAAAAATATTTTTTTTCATGCTAAAAAAGATTAGTGAAAAATATACCCTCTCTTTTTGCCGAGAGGGTATTTATTATAGCGAAGTTTACGGATTACTGTTTGGTAACAGTTGCTTTTGTTGCAGTCTTTACTTCGGCCGCAGCATTTGCATTAACTTGTGGTTTTACAGAAGATGCATTCTCTTTACCAGCTTGTATACCTGACTTTACTTCTGTTTCTGATTTTGTCTTTACAGCCTTTGTAGTTTCAACTGCGGCAGCAGTTTTATTTTCAACCGTTGCCATTGTACTTGCTGATGTTGATTCTGCTTTATCAATCATTTTGCTGCCATTAATTTTTATATCAGCATCAGCAGAAGTTGCAGAACTTGTATTGCTATTAGCTGAAGTACTTCCTGATTTTACTTCACTATTTGTTTGCGAAGAAGCACTTACACCTGCACCTGCATTTACATCAGCATTACTTTTTACATCATTTTTTACCTGGTTAGTAGTACTTGCAGCCTGTTTGTTTGTTGCATTTACAGTAGCCACTGTTGTTGTTTTAATTTCTGTCGCTTTAGTAAGACCTGTGTTGACTGTCGCTTTAGCTGCATTGGAAGCGGCAGTAGTACTTCGAACAGCTGCGGCAGTAGTAGCAGAAGCATTTACAGCTGCCTGTGTAGTGGAGGTTACTCCAAGGCCAATTTGTCCAAATGTAAATGTTGTGGCAAGGGTTGCAATTGATAATGCAATTGTTTTTTGAATCGTCTTCATAGCTAATTGTTTTAATGTTTAATTAATAAAATAAATATTTAGTACAGACTTTAAGTTACTATTTACGAAAGGGTCCGATACTATAGATTGATAAACTCAAAATTTCTGAATTAATTGATTTTCAGGAATTTTTATGGTGGTTAAAACGGGTTGCTGCGTATTAAAGCATACGCATTTGCAACGATGTAGAATAGACAATGACTATACCAACCGGTTTAATCAATGTGGATAAAATCCGAAATATTTTTTATAAAAAAATTTATATAATTAGCTTACTCAATGATTTTCAACTTCGCATAATTCAACATAATTTTTTTTTCTCCGTTATGCTCAAATTTTACAGTGGCAATAGGATTATGTGCAGCTCCTTCCATTTTTAGCACTTCACCAAAACCAAATTTTTGATGTTCAACTTTTTGGCCGCATTGTAAATTAGAAGTATCACTCGCCATAAAATCAATTGATGGTACATGCTCTTTTACTTTTGCGGGTACACCTTTCGGAGGTAAATAAGAAGGGGCTGATTTTTGAGCAGCAGGGGGAGCATTATAATAATTACCCGATTGCTGAATTACTTTTCCTGACTCACCATCATCTGTATATTTACCTCTCATTCTGTCAAAAGCTGAACCCTTACTCCAATTACTACCACCTACCTGGTTTTTTGAGCCGCCGCCAGCAAAACTTCTGTCCATGAATTGTTCAGGAATTTCTTCTATAAAACGGCTGGGTTCATTTTGTACTAATTGACCAAATCGGTAACGGGTATTGGCATAGGTAATCCAAAGTCTTTGTTTGGCCCTGGTAATAACTACATAAAATAATCATCTCTCTTCTTCCAGTTCCTCTCTTGTATTAATGGCCATCGCATTAGGGAAAAGCATTTCCTCTAACCCCGCTGCAAATACACAACTAAATTCCAATCCTTTTGCGGCATGGATGGTCATTAATTTTATCGTATCAGCATTCGGATCTTTTTCATCGGCATCAGTCAGCAATGTTATTTGTTGAAGATAAGATGCAAGACTTTTATCTACCAGTTCTCCATCTTCATTATCAGGGCTCTCCGTCCATTCTTTAATAGAGTTTAATAACTCCTGAATATTTTCATATCGCTTCACACCTTCCGTACTTTTATCATTGAAAAGTTCTTTGGCCAGGTTGGTTTGCTTACCTACATGAGAAGCTACTTCGTAAGCATTTTGTTTGGTGAGCATACTGGCAAAACTCTTTATCATTATTACAAACTCATCCAATGCTGATAAAGTACCTGCTTTAAAACCATGCTGTGCTGCATTTTCCAGCACCTGCCACATACTTGTATTATTGGTGTTGGCCGCTAATACCAGTTTATCTATTGTTGTTTTTCCAATTCCCCTGGCGGGGTAATTGATTATTCTTTTTAGTGCTTCTTCATCGCTGGGGTTTACAATAATGCGCAGGTAAGCAACAATATCTTTTATCTCTTTTCTTTGATAGAAACTGATGCCACCATAAATTGTATACGCAAGACCCATTCTCCGCAAAGATTCTTCAAAGGCACGGCTCTGTGCATTGGTGCGGTAAAGAATAGCAAAATCTTTATTGCTGTAATGATTGCGGAGTTTTTGTTCCTGTATACTATCGGCTACAAATTTACCTTCATCATTGTCTGTCATCGTCCGTACCAGCTTTATTTTCTCCCCTTCACTGTTATCAGTAAATAATACTTTTTCGATCTGGCCTTTATTATTCTTTATAATTTCATTAGCTACATGTATTATATTTTTGGTGCTGCGATAGTTCTGTTCCAGCTTCACCAGTTTTACATCATCATAATCTTTTTGAAATTGTAAAATATTTTCAATCGTTGCCCCGCGGAATGAATAAATACTCTGCGCATCATCCCCTACCACACATACATTTTCATGCATAGCTCCCAGTAGCTTTATTATTTCATATTGTGAAGGATTAGTATCCTGGTATTCATCAATTAAAATGTATTTAAACTTACGCTGGTATTTAGCAAGACTTTCGGGAACATTTTTTAATAATTCATAAAACTTCAGCAACAAATCATCAAAATCCATAGCAC
>JBKJXQ010000307.1:0-6392 GCA_046716235.1 Chitinophagaceae bacterium | reverse complement strand
TCTCCATTGGTAATGGAACAAATGTGGATCGTATAGTTGTAAAAGGATTCATTATCTTTTATATTTAGCTGCGAGTAGTGAGTTTCGAGTTCCGACACTTCAACTCTACATTCTTAACTCATAATTATAAACTTAGTTTAGTAGCTCTCTTACATCAGTTATAACACCAGTAATAGCAGCAGCAGCAGCAGTCAGTGGACTTGCCAATAATGTTCTGGCGCCTGCACCTTGTCTTCCTTCAAAATTCCTGTTGCTAGTACTTACACAATATTTGCCGGATGGTATTTTATCTTCATTCATTCCCAGACAGGCAGAGCAACCTGGTTGTCTTAATATAAATCCGGCTTCTTCAAATACTTTGTCTATTCCTTCTTCAATAGCCTGTGCTTCTACTTGTTTGCTTCCCGGCACTATCCATACTTCCACATCATCCGCTTTATGTTTGCCTTTTACGAAGGAGGCCACCATTCTTAGATCTTCAATTCTTGAATTGGTACAACTCCCGATAAATACATAATCAATTTTCTGACCTTTAATAGCAGCACCTTCCTGCAATCCCATGTAGGCTAATGATTTTGATAAGCCTGATTTATCGTTTGCATTAATAGTTTGCGACGTAGGAATATTTTCACTAACCCCAATACCCATCCCGGGATTAGTTCCATAGGTAATCATAGGTTCTATATCTGCTGCGTCAATGTTTATTTCTTTATCAAACACCGCTGTAGCATCAGTAAACAAGGTTCTCCATTCTGCTACTTTATTTTCCCAAGCGGTGCCAAGTGGTGCAAATTTTCTTCCTTCTATATATTCAAACGTTATATCATCGGGTGCTATCAATCCGCAGCGGCCCCCCATTTCAATACTCATATTGCAAATCGTCATTCTTGCTTCCATACTTAATGAACGGATAGCAGAACCGGCAAACTCCACCGCATAGCCAGTAGCACCGCTTGCTGTAATTTTTGAAAGTATGTATAATACAATATCTTTTGACACTACACCTTTATTCAATTCACCTTCCACATTAATCCGCATCAGTTTTGGTTTGCTTTGCAACAAACATTGCGATGCAAAAACCATTTCCACTTCACTGGTACCTATTCCAAATGCAATAGAACCAAAGGCGCCATGTGTTGATGTATGACTATCACCGCATACAATCGTCATACCAGGCTGGGTGATGCCGAGTTCAGGGCCTATTACATGTACAATGCCCTGGTAACGGTGGCCCAACCCATATAATTCAATGCCATGCTCCGCACAGTTTTTTATTAATGCATCAACTTGTAATCTGCTTAACTCTTCTTTAATTGGTAAATGCTGGTTTAATGTCGGAACATTATGGTCAGCAGTTGCTGTAGTTTGTTTAGGCCTCAATACTTTGATACCCCTTTTATTCAAACCGGTAAATGCCTGCGGCGTGGTTACTTCATGAATGAGGTGGTTGTCAATATAGAGTACAGAAGGCCCGCCATCAATTTGTTTGACAACATGCTTGTCCCAGATTTTTTCAAATAATGTTTTTGCCATTGTTTTGCGAGGCGTAGCCGAAGCAATCGCCTCAATTTTTATTGTTATATTTTTTATACCATCGTTCTGTTCTTTGGTCATCTTCGTTGCGTCGCACTGTTCATCGTCCGGTAATTCTATTCATCAACCCATCCCAATATCTCAAAGCAATCGGGTTCCTAAATTCACCCCTCCAGGGAAGGGAAGTTATCCTACAGTATTGTTCATCTGTGTTACTTCAGTACAAGTGTGTCCTTCTATAAACTCCGGATAAACTTGCAAGGACGATAATAGACCGAAGGGTCTTTTGGATAGTACTGTAGCTGGTTTATTATTTTTTTTCATTAATTATCTACACCGTACCAACTTTCAACCTTGTTTCACTTTACTCTTTTCCTCCTTTATCATCTTAGCCTATGCTACCACCACTTTCGATTGGTATTGCTTCGCTAACGCATCAAGGTCTTCGTTTCCCACTTCTTTTTTGCTATCGGCCACTTTCACAAATTCATTATACAATACATCTATATCGTTTCTGTCAAACTGGTAACCCAGTTTTTGAAAACGATGTGCTAAGGCACTTCGGCCACTTCTCGCAGTTAATACAATTTTAGAACTGTCAGCACCTACTTCTTCAGGATTAATGATTTCATAAGTCAACGCATCCTTCAAAAATCCATCCTGGTGAATACCGGATGAATGAGAAAAAGCATTGCTGCCCACAATAGCTTTGTTCGGTTGTACAGGCATCCGCATAATGTCAGAAACCATCCGACTCATCGGGTTTAGTTGCTCAGATTTTATATTGGTATGGAACCCTAAATGCTTGTGTTGTTTGATAATCATCACCACTTCTTCCAGTGAAGTATTACCGGCTCTTTCACCAAGGCCATTGATGGTACATTCTATTTGCCTGGCTCCGCCAATGATACCGGCAATAGAATTCGCAGTAGCTAATCCCAAATCATTATGACAATGGCAGGAGATGATAGCTTTATCAATGTTCGGTACATTATTAACGAGGTACGCAATCTTTTCTCCGTATTGGTATGGTAAGCAATAGCCTGTTGTGTCAGGAATATTAACTACCGTAGCACCGGCTTTAATAACGGCTTCTACTACCTGAGCTAAATAATCGTTGTCAGTGCGGCCTGCATCTTCTGCATAAAATTCTACATCATCTGTAAAATCTCTTGCCCACTTTACAGATTGTATAGCTCTTTGTAAAATTTCTTCCCGTGTAGCATTAAATTTTGCCTTGATGTGTAAATCGGAAGTTCCGATGCCGGTATGTATGCGGGGACGTTTTGCATGTTTTAATGCTTCTCCTGCTACTTCGATATCTTTTTGCACGGCACGGCTTAATCCGCAAACCGTCGCATTCTTTATTGCTTTTGATATTTGTTCTACGGAATGAAAATCGCCGGGGCTTGAGATAGGAAAACCTGCTTCTATTATATCAACCCCCAAATCTTCGAGTTGCAAGGCTAGTTCCAGTTTTTCCTTTGTATTTAATTTGCAACCGGGAACCTGTTCTCCGTCACGCAGGGTGGTATCAAATATGTGGATTTTTCCTTCTGCCATAATAATTTGATAAATTGAGTTGATAAGAATGCGGGCAGCTTATTTTTGTAGGGCTTGCTAAAAACCTAATAATAAATCAACTGCACGTCTAAAGTTAGAACTGTACCGGGTGGAAAGGAAATCAAAATAGAGAAGATTTTACACTTTGCAAACAATAAAAATCCGGCTGAAACCCTTTACAGTAAAGCGTTTTAAATTTTTTAAATTACGATGCCCAACCGATCAACAGATGCCTTGTTTTTACTGGTAAAGTCGCTTGAAAAGAGTGAAAAACGCAATTTTAAACTCTATGTAAAAAGGAATACGGCTGTGGAAGACTTGAAAATCATCCAGTTGTTTGATGCCCTTGACAAATTGAACGACTATGATGAGAAGCAATTATTGAAGAAAAGCAAGAGTATTACTAAACAGCAGCTTTCCAATATCAAGGCCCATTTATATAAAGAGTTACTGTCCAGCCTTCGCATTATAAAAGATGAGAACAATATTGATATCCGTCTTCACGAACAGATGGACTATGCCCGGATATTATTTAACAAAGGGCTGTACCTGCAAAGCCTGAAGATACTGGACCGGTTAAAGGAAACGGCCAGGACCTTTAACCAGCTTACTTACCTGCAACAGGTATTATTTTTCGAGAAAAAAATTGAGACGCTATACATTACCCGTAGTATTCAGAACCGTGCAGAACAGTTGTCGGCGGAATCAGACTCTGTCAATCATGAACTGACGATAGTGAACCAGTTGTCCAACCTTTCCCTGCAACTATACAGTTGGTATATAAAAAACGGCCATGCCCGTAATGAAAAAGATGTAAACAGCGTTCGTTCATTTTTTGAGAACGGACTTTCGCCAGCTGCGAAAGAGGCGAAAGGTTTTTATGAAAAATTATATCTCTATCAGAGTTATGTGTGGTACGCATTTATCCGCCAGGATTTTTTACATTATTATCGCTATTGTCAAAAATGGGTTAACCTTTTTGAAGAACAACCTGCTATGCTGCAAGTAGAAACAGCCAGTTATATAAAAGGTATGCACAATGTAATGGGTGCACATTTTAATTTGCTGAACAGCCATAAACTGGCAGAAGATATTCAACGATTTGAACTGTTTACTAAAACTAAACTGGTAAAACAAAATGAGAACAACCTGATTCTTGCCTATCAATATTTGTATACAGCCCGGATAAATCTTTGCTTTCTGCAAGGCACTTTCAGTAAGGGTTTGCGGATGGTGCCGATACTGGAAGAAATGCTTAAGCAATACGGAACTTACCTTGATACTCACCGGGTATTAGTATTTTATTATAAAATCGCCTGTCTTTATTTTGGCAGCGGTAACAATGAAAAAGCGATAGATTACCTGAACCGGATTATTAATTCAAAATCTGATTTGCGTAATGATCTGCAATGTTATGCCAGGTTGCTGAACCTGATAGCCCATTATGAGTTGGGTAATTTTGATTTGATGGAGTACCTGATAAAATCAGTGTACCGCTACATGGCCAAAATGGAAAACCTGAGTAAAGTGGAAGAAGAAATATTTGTATTCCTTCGTCGTTCTTTTTATGTAGGTGCTCATGCACTAAAGCCGGAATTTGAAAAACTGCTGGATAAACTAAAACAGTATGAAGGTAATTCTTTAGAAACCCGTGCCTTTGCTTATCTCGATATTATCTCGTGGCTGGAAAGTAAAATTAATAATGTAAATGTGCAGGATGTGATCAGGGAAAAATTTATGATGGATAAGAGGGGTAAATAGAGATGAGTCGTTAATCAGGAGCAATTAACCGGAAACTTTGCCAATAGGGAAACAACAGAAATAAAATATTGGTAACTTCAAGTCTATAAAAATAGACATGAAAAAAAACATATTACTAGTCTGCCTCTTTTTTATTGCTGCACCTGCATTAATTTATGCGCAGGTAATATCAAGAGCAGATGGCTTTTTTTTCAAAGAATTCAGACCGTCTGGTGAGAGTGGTGTGAAAGGAGGACTTGGTTCTGATAGTCTTAGTTATGATAATATTGACGGTAGCGCCTATTGGGTAGAGGCCTTTACGCCTGCAAGTCTTTATGATGGCAAAGGTTACCTGGCCACATTACAGGTCCGTATTAATTTGCTGACAAATAAAATACACTTTCTAAAAGATAATGTGGATATGATAGTGGATGATAACATTATTACCAGGGTGGTTTTTCATGGTAAAAATGATTCAACAGTATTTATCGGCCAGGTGCCCGATTTATTAGTCAATAACAAGCCATTTAATAAGTTTGTACAGGTATTAAATGCCGGAAGATACCAGCTGCTAAAATATACCTCCCGCATTGTAACCAGTGAAGAAACTCCATCCCACACTTCCAGAACTTATCAGTATAAGGATACTTACAGATATTTTATGCGGTCGGAGGAAAGAGTAGGTGATGTAAGAAAACTAAGCAGTGAAAACATCCTTATCTATCTCCCGGTATCCTCTTCCTATAATAATTGGATAAAAGAAAATAAAATTAATTTTAAAAACGAAAAGGATATTATACGTTTTCTTAATCATTATAATTCTAATATAAAGAACTGAGTTACTTTATAATTTGCTCCACTCTATACACAAGGCCGGAGGCTGAGAACTATCCATTTAAAAGCAGGTACACCATATTTAGCAATTTCTCCGAGTATATAAATGACCGGGAATTGGTAAATTATCCACACTAACTAAAAGGCAAATTGAGGATATGTTTTTGTTGAAATTGAGAATAAAATTCTACATATTCCCTTAATCAGGAACGATTATTTTGAAATGTACCAATTACAAAAGTTGATTCAAAGAATTAATTCCCGGCATGATTTTGTAATTGGTTTATATCTAAAATTTATATTATGGAAAAATTAATTGATTTAAGAGACTTATTGGTACATGAAATAATGGACCTTTATTCAGCAGAACAGCAAATTATTGATGGATTGCCGGCGATGATAGAAAAAGCTACTAATCTTGAATTAAAAGATGCCCTGGATACACATCTTCAGATTACGATGAGGCAAAAAGAAAGATTAGATAAATTAATTACTGTGATGACCGGCGAAAAGAGTGGTGAAAAAAACGATGGTTTTTTTGCAAATCTTTTCAAAGACAATTCAGGGCATAAATGTAAAGGAACTGAAGGGCTTATTAAAGAAGCAGAAAAAATGATGAGCATGAAAATGACACCTGAAACTATGGATGCAGCAATAATTGGTGCTGCACAAAAGATTGAACACTATGAAATAGCAGGTTATGGAACAGCCCGGGCTTATGC
>JBKJXQ010000306.1:0-3369 GCA_046716235.1 Chitinophagaceae bacterium | reverse complement strand
TGCAGGCAGCCAAAAAAGATAGAACCACCACACACCATCGGTCATAAATTTTCCAAAAGTAAAAGCCCAGGTTTGTTTATACCCCAATAATTTAATCCATGATACTTTTTCTTTTTGGCTATCAGTGGTTTCTATGTTCTCGCTATCACTGTTAATATAATTCAGCTCGGCAGCAGATAACCGTTTTTGTTTTTCCGGCTTCTCATAGTATACCAGCCAAAAGAATAGCCATAAAAAACCTATTGCACCGATTATAAGAAAAGCAGCTTCCCAACCCCAATGCTTCGCAATCCACGGAACCGTTAATGGTGCCAGTATAGCACCCACTGTAGTGCCAGAATTAAAAATACCTGTTGCAAATGATCGTTCTTTTTTGGGAAAATATTCTGCCGTGGCTTTAATGGCAGCGGGAAAATTACCCGACTCTCCAAAACCGAGTACGGCACGGGCAAACATAAAACCCATTATAGAAACCGGTAGCGTAATGATCCCCACCCATCCAAGTATGGAAGCTATACTCTCACCGATCGGGATAGCAAAAGCATGAACAACGGCACCCATCGACCATATTATAATGGCCCATGTATAACCTTTTTTAGTACCCAATGTATCTATAATACGACCGGCAAACAGCATGGAGATGGCATAGGTAAATTGAAAAACCGAAGCAATATTGGCATAATCGCTATTGCTCCAGCCAAACTTTTCTTCCAGCATTGGTTTTAATAAACTCAATACCTGCCGGTCTAAATAGTTAACAGTAGTGGCAAAAAATAACAAAGCACAAATCGTCCATCGGTATTTTCCAATTTTTTCTTTAATCATCCGGCAATTTGTTTAGCCCCTAAATCCCCAAGGAGGACTTTTGAGTCGTTTATTTTTTTATAGTTCCTATTAATTCCAGTACTTCTTTTGTCATCTTTTCAATCATAGCGTAATCTTTTGCTTCCATCAATTTTTTGCTGATGAGTTTACTACCCATTCCTACGGCGCAAACTCCTGCTTTAAACCAGCCTTCAATATTTTCTTTAGTAGTATCTACACCGCCAGTTGGCATAAATAATAGCTTAGGGAAAATATCTTTTATTCCACTTAAAAATTCAGGGCCCAGCATATTGCCGGGAAACAATTTGATAAAAGTAATGCCACTGTTTTCTGCTGCTATTATTTCTGTGGGTGTCATGCAGCCGGGAACATAAAAAATATTATTGGCTACTGCATAGTCAGCTACTTCTTTTACAAAACCGGGGCTTACTAAAAAGTCAGCACCTATAGTGAGATAGTCTTTAGCTGTTGGTAAATTCTTTATAGTGCCAACACCGAGTATCATATCGGGCATTTCTGCATTGCGGGCTTCTACCAATTTTTTAAAATTGGATAAGGCTGCTTCACCACGGTTGGTGTATTCTACTGCTTTTATTCCAGCACGGTACACTGCTTTCAATATTTCAACACTTACTGTTTCGTCCGCATTGAAATATAAAGGCAACATACCTTGTGCGATGATGGCATCTGCTATTTGTTTTGATTTATTCATACCCTATCCCTGAGGAAAATTTTATTGTTTAAAAATTAAAACTGGGTTCTTCTGTAGAAATTAATGGCGAGAAAAGTTTTGTCAAAATAAAATTCCATTCACTCTTTTCACTCATTAATTATAATATTTAATAAGATGAATAAAAATTAAAAATAAGAACCAGCATAGTTTTATAAACCCACCCCTGTTGTTTATAGCTCAGATTTTACTTAATTCGCCCCTCCAGGGAGGGGAGGTGTACTCTGGTCAATTTTTTACTTCACTTTTCTTTAAATCACTACTAAATAAAATGAATCATTGACCTAGTTCCTCCTGAATTTGTCGAAGCCTGCCCGCCTATGTCTTTCAGGCGGAGACAGGGCATCATCTCTGAACCCTTCCACTACTATCACCTTTCATTAACTCCATTACATCGCTTAGGGTCGCATGATTAAAGTCACCGGGTATTGTATGCTTGATAGCTGATGCTGCTACACCAAACTCGGCCGCTTTCTGCATTGGCATACCTGTAACAAGACCATAGATTAAACCACTGGCAAATGAATCGCCGCTACCAACACGGTCAACGATGCGGACATTGTATTCTTTGGTATGATAAAATTCGTTGCCGTCATACACCAATGCACTCCATCCATTATCGCTGGCACTGTGACTTTCTCTTAAGGAAGAAGCGATGAATTTGAATCCAAATTTTTCTTTCATTTGATTGAACACATCTTTAAAGCCATCGAGGTTCAGTTCGCCTTTTGTTACATCAGTACCTTTTGCTTTAAAGCCAAGCGTTGTATCCGCATCTTCTTCATTGCCGATACACACATCTACATACTGGCAAAGTTTACTCATCACCTCCCTTGCTTTTTCTTTGCTCCACAATTTTTTTCGATAATTTAAATCTATACTGGTCGTAATGCCTTTTTCTTTGGCAGTTTTTAAGGCAGCTTCCGTTAATACAGCCGCTTTATCACTCAGGGCAGGGGTGATGCCGGTGGTATGAAACCAATCGGCACCTTCAAATATTTTATCAAAATCAAATTCGCTGATATCTGCTTCGGATATTGAAGCATGGGCTCTGTCATAAATAACTTGTGATGCTCTCATGGAAGCACCTGTTTCCAGAAAATAAACTCCCAACCGTTCACCACCCCGTACAATATATTGTGTATCTACACCATAGCGGCGAAGATGATTGATAGCACTCTGACCGATTGCATTATCAGGAACTTTGGTTACAAATGTTCCGTTTAATCCATAATTACATAGTGCTGCGGCTACATTGGCTTCACCACCACCATAAGTGATATCAAAAGTATCAGCTTGTACAAAACGTTTAAAATCGGGAGTGGAGAGACGCAACATAATTTCTCCCATGGTTACTACTTTCTTTGACATCTTCTTTTTTTTAATTTTATATGGAATGCCGATAAAGCTGATTAACGCCAATTTTTATTAATCTTTTATTTTTATTTCTTCGTCCAAATGCTGCCAGCTAAAATAATTTTTCGCATTCTTAAAACATATATCCTGTACTACTTTTCCAATCCATTCTATGTCGTTGGGAAGTTCTCCATTTTCAATCTCCTCACCAAATAAGTTGCATAACAATCTTCTGAAATACTCATGTCTCGGAAAGGATAGAAAACTACGACTATCTGTTAGCATACCAATGAAACGGCTGAGCAAACCCATATTACTGAGTGTATTTATTTGCTTGGTCATGCCATCTTTTTGATCAAGAAACCACCAGGATGAGCCCCATTGAATTTTTCCTGCCGCAGAACCATCATTGAAGTTTCCAGTCATAGTTGCAAACAATTCATTATCGGCAGGATTAA
>JBKJXQ010000305.1:0-5124 GCA_046716235.1 Chitinophagaceae bacterium | reverse complement strand
GTATACCATTACGAGGGCAGCCAATGCTATTACCAGCAGCCGGTTTTTTAATGAAAAGAGAATGAGTTTGTTCAGCATTTCAAGTTATTTATTCACCCCTGTAATATTGTGCTACAAGCTTGTTCTTATGGCAACATATATAAGTTTGCTATTTCAATAAATCATTACAGGCTCATCGCCTGTAATGATTTGCTATTTTATTAATGCCCTGAATGTTCATCTTTCTTCATGTCTTTCATATCAGCTGCTTTGCCTTCTGCTACATTCATTACAAAATCGCTGGTGTATACTTTTCCTTTACTCTGGAACTGTATCCAGCCCCGATATACACCTGTTTTATCAAAGGTGGTGTGCAAATCAAATTTGCCACCTTCTACACTTGGATGTACATGTAAATATTTTTTATCGGTGAGGCTAACCACTACCATGTGTGCCTTTGCACCCAGATAATCTTCCAGTGTATTTACATCCACCTCTTTGCCATTCTGCATCATTACGCCGTTAATATGCATGGGCATATTCGTTAAAAATTTTCCACCTTCGGGAGTAAGTTTTACAGAAAATCCGTCACCTGCATCACCGGTTAATTTATCTGCACCATAATTTTTTGCTGCGGGAGCTGTTCCCGCCACTGTTACATTTAAATAATCTACTACATGATTACCACCACTTGGTTTGTAATCGGCAAACAAAGTGTACTTACCCGGCGCAGGAAATTTTTCTTTTACTGAATAAGAACCATCAGCATTATACTCCGGATGAATATGATTGAACCAGCTTAAATCTTCGCTTACCTCTATTAAATGTATTTTTTTGGTATGCTCTACATCTAATGCTACCTGCTCATTGGCATTGTCTTTCATTTTTGGAGTCATCGACAGGGTAACTTCCTGGTTAGGATTTACAGTAGTGGGATTAGTGCTGAACTGCATCGCTACATTTGAAGGAGCAGCAGCATTATCATTATGTTCCAGCTTCATCCCGCATTTAGGGCACTCATCACCTTCTTTGCCGGTTACTTCCGGGTGCATAGGGCATGCATACACATGGTCGCCTCCTTCATGTGCCATTGCTGTTTTTGTTGTATCTGTTTCTGTCGTTTTTTTCTCCCCACTGTTATTACAGGCAGAAAAAAGTGCAATAGTTCCGATAGCTATAAAAGCTGTTGTCAATTTTAATACTTGTTTCATTGTTTATTTTTTATTGATGATTTAATGATTATGAGCCTCCTGGCCGGTTTTTTCTTTTCCGGGTTTAATTTTTTTTAAAGCCATGTTACATACAGGACATTTGCCTTCTTTACTGTACACTTTATCACCTTCGCATTTCATCGGGCATTGATATTGTTTTGCAGCAACAGGTGTTACTTTTGCTTTTAAATTCATATTGCATACGGGGCATTTCCCTGCCTTGCTATATGTTTTTTCTCCCTCGCATTTCATCGGGCATTGATAAACAGCGGTAGCGGCTGTTGCCGTTTTGGTTTTGGTTTTTGAGGATTGGGCACCTGCAGCAGTAATACATAAGACCGCTATTGCCATGGAAAGAATGATTTTAAATTGTTTCATTGTTTTTGTTTTTATTAGTAAAAAATTATTTTGCTTTTCTGAATGATGAGTGTGTTTGTACAATCTTCCAACCCTTTTTATTTAATTACTGATTTAAATACATCATTTTCATCTGGTACACATTGGCCGTAACAACTCTTTCCCCATCTTCTGTTCCTTTACTTACTACTGTATAGGTATCATTGTTTTGCCCTTTTACAACGAAACTGATACTGTATTGCTCTGCCTTATCTTTTATAAATATGGCCGGTTTGCCGTTTACCTCTGTTATGGCTTCATTGGGAATTACCACCTGCCTTACCACATTATTTCCTGTCATACGAACGTTTACATTTTCTCCAATCTTGAATTGTGCTTTTGGATTAACCAATTCAAATAAAACTTTTTGAGATTGATTTCCTGTATTCACTGACTGCGCTGTGCTAACCAATTTTAATTGGTAAGCTGTTGAATCAGTATTAGATAAAGTGGTGAAAGAAATAGCCGATTTCATTTTTATAACATCCTCTGTAAACACTTGTGCTTCTACAAATACCTGGTCCAGGTTGGTGATTTCAAATAATGTTTCGCCGCCGCTTACTACGGCACCGATGGCATAATTAAAAGTACCTACCACACCGCTTACCGGTGAAGTAAGTGTGATGGCTTTTGTACTGCCCGTGTTTCTTCCTGTATTAGCATCAAAAAGTGCTTTATTTTTTCTTGCACTTTCATAACGGGCCTTTGCTTCCGTTATATCTTTTTTTGCAGCAATATCTTCTATAGCTTTTAATCTTTCGTATTGAGCTTTGGCTGCTTCGTATTCTGCATTCACCGTATTGCTTTGTGAAAGAATATCAATTTGTGTACCTGCATCTACCTGTTGTTCGATTACTGCTACTACCTGTCCTCTGCCAACCTTTTGCCCTGGTGTTACTCTCAGCGAAACGATTTTACCGGCTTGCGGTGATTGTATTACTGCCCTTCCCTGTGGTGCAGCAGTTATGGTGCCTAATAAAACAGATGATTCATTAAAATCTCCGGTACCAATTTTTTGGGTTAGAATATTAAATAAAAACTGCGTTTCTTTTTCTACTATAAAAGTTGTGGATGAGCCTCCGGTTTTTGCTGCTCCGTCCCCGTGGTCTTCACCTCCATGTGCAGCAACAGAATTAAAAGTTGCTGTTGGCAGTAAGCAACATAAAATAATAACGGCAGTAGTAATTTTTCTGTTGCGGCTTTTATTGACAAAATACATTACGATAAATCCGATCAATAAACCCATCACGCCAAAAAACCAATTGCTACTGTACCAGTGTGTATGGGTTTCCTCTATTGCTTCGGCTACTTCCAGCTCTTTTCCTGCTTCAATATTATTTAGCTGAAGTAAATCGGCCCCGGCATTACTATTAATATTTACAATAAGATTGTATACTTTCTTTTCAGGAAAAATTATTTTCAATTCATATACCCCCTTGTCGGTTTTAGAAACGGTAACTTTTATTGCAGGGTTTCCGGTTACTGTTACCTGGATGTTTGCACTATCTATTGGTTTGTTAGTATTGAATTCACTGGCAAATAATTTCAGCGTTGCCTCTTTGCCCGGAATAATCGGGTTGTATTTTACCAGCAATTCATATTTATCAGAAGCTGATTCTGATGAAAAATAGCTGAGGGCAAGATTGGTTGCCTTTTTCGCATCGCCATGATCTTCACCTCCATGCGCAAAGGCCAATGACGGCAACCACAATAAAATAATTAATATTCGTTTCATAACTGTCCCATTAAATATTGATAATTAATAACACTCCTATTGTAATTTCTTACAGCTTCCAGGTATTTCAGATAAACACTATAGGCATCATTACTATTTCTGAGTAAATTGATATAATCTATTTCACCACTTACAAAAAAACGTTGTGAAGTGATGATAACTTCCCGGGCTTTAGGTAACCCGGTTTGTTGATAATATTGTACCGATTGCCAGGTTGCCTGTATTTCGCCACTGGTATTAATTGCCTGTAATGATATTTCCTGTTGTAAGCCCTCCTGTTTGCTTTGCAATACCTGTTGCTCGGTTTTCGCAGCGTTTATTTTACTTTGGTATTGACCATACCATAAGGGAATGGTAACTCCGAATCGAAAACGGTTAAACCATTTGGTATCCCGTTCACCCTGGTTAAAATATCCAAAAGCCAAACCCGGCAGTGCCTTACTTTTTTGCAGTGCAATATTTTGTTTTGCATTTATTTGTTGCTGCTGTAATAACTGAACCGAAGGATTGGTAAATAAAACCGCTGAATCTGTTATCGTGGCTGAATAAAGATTATTTGAAGCCACTGTTAATGGCTGTACAATAAAATCTCCTTTTACTCCGCTATACCATTGCAATTGGGCTGTTAAAGATTTTGCACGGGTAATGGCCTGCAGGTATTGATTATGAATTTCTCCGTATTGTGTTTCGGTAAAGGTTTGTTGGAGGTAATCAATTTGTCCAGCATTAAACTGGCGGATAGCGGATACTTTTATCTTTTCATACAGTGTATCCTGAATGTATAATTGATTTACCAATGAATCGGTAAACTGTATTTCCAGGTATAATAACTTCACCCTGTATTTTAGCTCGGCTTCTGTAAGCTGCTTTTCTTTATGTGCAATAGCAATCTGTCCTTTCTGTAACCGGCGTTGATTGCTGTAAACCGAAGGAAATTCAATAGACTGGGTTACACTAGCGGTATAAAAATTACCGGTGGGACTTTCCAGGAAAAACTCAGGATTAGGTAAATTGATAGCGGACTTCAATAGTTGTTGCTGTTGCTGTACCTGCAACGAAGCTGCCTGAATATTTTTATTATTAGCTAATGTTCTGTTTACCGCTTCACTTTCCGTAAGCAACTGCTGTGCTGCTGCAGGGAATGAGATAAGCCAGATAAGTAAGCCAGGTATATTTTTTTTGAACATAAAAAATGATTACTGTAAAAAAATTTCCGCAAGTTGCATAATAGCAAAATGAGAGCAGGTAAAGCAATACAATATGCCTTACCGATTTACGGTAATCAGATCTGGAAACGTTGGTTGGAAATAAGAATATCAGGAGGGGGAGGGAATAAATACCGGGCACTGTGTAATGGAGATAAGGTAGATTCCTGAAAAATATCAATGCTTAAAAAAATACTGACAATAGCTACTGATACAGGATACTCAATCGCCGGTTTTACATTTATATTTTTGTCAAGACTTTGAAATTTCAAAACATCATCATTGCAACAGCCTTTATCATTTTTGGAATTTTCTTTTTCGTCATCGTGTTTTGATGCCTTCTTATTGTCATGCTGATGTGTTTTTCCATCAGCATGTACATGAGCAAGAGCTTTTGGAGGTTGCGATGTGTGATGATGTTTTTTACCATCTGCATGATGATGAACAGCAGGTTCTGTTATTTCATTTTTTGATAGACTATTAAAGCCCATATCCAAACCAACGGAACAGCCAAATCCTGCAAGCGTATTCAAACTGAATACCGACAGCAGGAAAACTGCTTTTAATTGAGTTGACAGACTTTTTTTCATTTGTAGTA
>JBKJXQ010000304.1:0-4556 GCA_046716235.1 Chitinophagaceae bacterium | reverse complement strand
CCTCATACTGGTATTTATGCCATCAGAAATTTTAATCTTAGCATTAAAAAGGGAGAAAAAATAGCCATAGTGGGACGCACCGGTAGTGGAAAATCAAGCATTGCTCAACTGCTGTTAAGGATGTACGATACAACGGATGGAAATATCACACTTGATAATGTGGATATAAAAAAAATTGATTTAAAATTACTGCGGGAGCAAATCAGTTATGTTCCCCAGGATGTTTTTTTGTTTAGTGAAACGGTAGAAAATAATATTGGGTTTGGTATGCAAGCGGTGGAACGACAGGCTGTGGAAGCAGCTGCCATAAAGGCTAATGTTGAAAATGAGATAGCCGGATTTTCTCACCAGTACGAAACGATGATAGGGGAAAGGGGAGTAACGCTAAGCGGCGGTCAAAAGCAACGTATATCCATTGCACGGGCCCTTATCAAAAAACCTGCTTTTGTTATTTTTGATGACTGTCTAAGTGCTGTTGATGCCAGAACAGAAAAGACTATTATAAATAATCTTAATGAATACCTGGATGGAAAAACAGCCATTATCATCACCCATCGCATCTTCTCCCTTTTTAATTTTGATAAAATAGTGGTATTGGAGGATGGTGTTATTGTAGAAGAAGGCCGCCACCAGCAGTTATTGGAACAAAAGGGACATTATGCAGCTTTGTATTACCGGCAACAGAAGCAGGATAGTATTTCCGGCGTTTAAGGACTGCTCTTTATTAATGTTGACCATTTCTATATTCCAGTTTCCCCTAAAGGGTAATCTTATTATAAAAAAATGGGAACGTATATCAAATTTTTGCATTTGGCTGTTTCAAAAACATATCTATATTTGTGACTTGTAAAACCAAAGCAATTTCTTAACTGCTAAAACTTAAAATTGTGGCTTACGAGAACAACGAAAACAACGACAAGAAATACGAGAACAACGACAGAAAGATGGAGAGCATCTACAGCAAACGCATCCGTGCTGGCAAAAGAAGAACATACTTCTTTGATGTAAGAGCTACCCGTGGTAATGATTACTATCTCACCATTACCGAAAGCCGTAAACGGTTTGACGATAATGGATACGACAGGCATAAAATATTTTTGTATAAAGAAGATTTTAATAAGTTCATCAGGGCTTTAGGTGAGGCGATAGATTATGTAAAAACAGACTTAATGCCCGATTTTGATTTTGACGCATTTAATCATGATGATGCAAATGACGAAATGAATACTGTTGCCGGACCTGTATCAGTATCTGACGAAACAGGTGTTGATAAAATTGCTGTCGCTGACCCCGTAATTGCAGCAGCAGAAGAAAAGCTTCCGGTTACAGAAGCTGAAATTGCACCTGAAAAAAATAATGAAGAAGTAGATAAATGGTAGATCAATAGTCTTGATAAGTTTCAAAAATAAATTTGGTAGTCCCTTACTGAAAAGTAGGGGATTTTTTTTGTGATAATAATTGCTTCAGGATTGAATCCAGGACTATAAATAATTTTTTATAGTTAGAATAATTTAATTTTCTGAGATTATAATTATTTCTTCATTGCTTTCCATTCATTAATAAGGCCATTCGTTGATGAATCATGATTCGAAACGGTTTCCTCTGTTAGTAATTCGGGTAGTATTTTATTGGCTAATTGTTTGCCAAGTTCCACACCCCATTGATCAAAACTGAAAATATTCCAGATAATACCCTGAACAAAAATTTTATGTTCGTACAGTGCAATCAGTTCGCCCAACGTAAAAGGAGTTATTTTTTTTATCAGGAATGAGTTGGTAGGTTTATTGCCAGCGAAAATTTTATAAGGCAGCAACCTGGCAATTTCTTCAGCAGGTAATCCTTGTTTCTCCAGCTCCATTTCCGCTTCCTCTTCCATTTTGCCATTCATTAAGGCTTCCGTTTGGGCAAAGAAATTACTAAGTAATTTTTGATGATGGTCGCCGATGGGATTATGTGTTTTTGCCGCTGCAATAAAGTCGCAGGGAATCGTCAATGTTCCCTGGTGTATAAGCTGGTAAAAAGCATGCTGTCCATTAGTGCCGGGTTCGCCCCATATAACAGGTCCGGTAGCATAATCTATTGGCTCGCCATTTCTATCTATACTTTTGCCGTTGCTTTCCATATTGCCTTGTTGAAAATAAGCTGCAAAGCGGTGCAGATACTGATCATAAGGTAAAATAGCTTCAGTTTGAGAACCAAAGAAATTGGTATACCACAACCCGATTAATGCCATTATAACCGGCAAATTTTTATCAAATGCTGTAGTATTAAAATGGATATCTGTATTATGAGCTCCTTTGAGGAGTTGTTCAAAATTTTTATAACCAATAGTAAGAGAAATAGAAAGACCAATGGCACTCCACAGTGAATAACGTCCACCAACCCAATCCCAAAATCCGAACATATTTTCTTGATCAATACCAAACTTTACTACTTCTTTTTCATTGGTGGATAAGGCCACAAAATGTTTGGCTATATGCTTTTCACTTTTTGCTTTGTTTAAAAACCAATCTCTAGCACTATGCGCATTGGTCATTGTTTCCTGGGTAGTAAATGTTTTTGAAGCAATAAGAAAAAGCGTTTTCTCTGGATTTACTTTTTTTAATATTTCGGCTATATGTGTGCCATCTATATTTGAAACAAAATAAGTTTCAATTTTTTTATGCCAGTAAGGTTTAAGTGCTTCGGTTACCATTAAAGGTCCCAGGTCGCTGCCGCCTATTCCTATGTTGACAATGTATTTTATCCGTTTGCCACTGTAGCCCCTGTGTTTACCAGAATGTACCTGCCCGGTAAAAGTTTTCATTTTACCAAGTACTTCTTTTATTTCCGGCATTACATCATTTCCTTCTGCGAAAACGGGCTGGCCGCTAAAGTTTCTTAATGCGGTATGTAATACAGATCGTTTTTCCGTTCCATTGATAATGCCACCGCTAAACATGGCATTAATTCCTTCTTTTACTTTACATTCATCAGCCAACTGTAGCAATAGTTGCATGGTTTTTTTGGAAATTATATTTTTTGAATAGTCAAAAAATATGTCGTCGAAGCGAAGAGAAAAATTCGTATACCGGTCAGCATCATTGCTGAATAAATCTCGCATCGAAACATTCTTCATTTCTTCATAATGCTGTTGCAAGGCGGCCCATGCCGGAGTGTTGGTTGGGTTTACTGATGGTAACATTTAGTAAAAGGTTATTATAGTTTATTAATCGATTCTATTGTTTGCTGAACCATTTTTCCCGTTATATCCAGATGTACTACTAATCGGATTCTGTTGGGAGAAATGGCATAACCAAGAATATTATTATCTTTTAACCTGCTTACCATTGCAGGAGCCGTCTCTCCATCTATTAATTCGAAAATAATAATATTAGTCTCGACAGGTAACAGCATTTTTGTAAATTTTTTGCTGCCAATTACTGCTGCAATTTGTTGTGTATGCACATGGTCTTCAGCTAATCGGTCAATATTGTTTTGCAATGCATAGATACCAGCCGCTGCTAAAAAACCAGCTTGTCGCATACCGCCACCAAATGCTTTTCGTATTCTTCTTGCTTTTTTAATAAAATCTTTTTTTCCTAACAACACACTGCCAACAGGACAACCAAGACTTTTGCTTAAACAAATGGAAATGCTGTCAAAAAGTTCTCCATGTTGTTTGGGTGTTTCTTTTTTTGCTACAAGAGCATTCCACAATCTTGCACCATCTAAATGAAAGGCAAGACCTTTCTCTTTACAAAGCAGTTGTATTTTTTTTATTTCATTCAAGTCGTAACAACTGCCACCACCACGGTTGGATGTATTTTCCAGACAAACCAAACTGGTATGTGCCCGGTGCGGATCGTCAGGGTTAACAGCTGCTGCTACCTGGTCTGCAGTAATCCTGCCACGATCCCCATATAAAAGTTTTACAGATGCACCTGAATTGAACGCAATACCCCCGCCTTCGTATTGGTAGACATGTGCACTTTCGTCACATATTACTTCATCACCTGGTTGGGTATGGCATTTAATGGCGATCTGGTTTGTCATAGTACCTGAAGGGCAAAAAAGCCCGGCTTCCATTCCAAACATAGTGGCAGAAATATTTTCCAATTCATTAATGGAAGGATCCTCCCCAAATACATCATCGCCAACTTTTGCTTTCATCATAGCTTCCATCATGCCTGGGGTAGGTTTGGTTACCGTGTCTGATCTGAAGTCAATAATCATTTCAAAAAATTTGATTGCAATATAATCAGTTCACTCCTTAAAAACGATAGTTTACGTACACCATTCTGTCTATAGCTGCTTGTTTTTAATATATTGCCAGTTCAAAGCATGCAACATCCATATATTATACAGTTAATTCTGATTCTTGTTTCAACGATTCTGCTTGCTGCAGCAATCCTGCTTCTCTCAATTTATAAAAGACTTTTTTCAGGCATCAGCAATATATGGCTGAGGCGCAATCTTGTTGCCCTTTCTGTTGCGATACTGATTATGTCTGCATTCCTTGCACTGCAATCACCCGAAATTATTAATAACCATACTAAAAAGGGTTTCCTGGGTTT
>JBKJXQ010000303.1:0-5710 GCA_046716235.1 Chitinophagaceae bacterium | reverse complement strand
CCAGAAGTGTTAATGTATGGTGGAGATAAACTCGGTGAATTTTTATCACCGGTTATTGCCAGTCATAGTGAAGGCATCGTTTCTCATTCAACTGAGTTGTCCTTGATGGCTTTGTCAACCGGCCTTGTAATTATCATGATAATTTTTGCCTGGTTTAAATTTAGAAATTACCAACGAAGGGAAGAAATAGGCTTTGGAAAAATACTGGAGAATAAATTGTATGTGGATGAGTTGTATGATAAAGTAATTGTGAATCCGCTTAATCAGCTTGGCGGGTTCTTAAAAAATACTATTGATAATAAGGTTGTAGATGGATTGGTAAATGGAGTTGGTAGAGTTGTTAACTACAGCAGCCGCCAGATGAGGTTATTGCAGAGTGGCCAGGTAGGAAATTATGTATTGTTGATGGTAGTAAGTATGATATTATTTTTTGCAATTCAGTTTTTTCTTAGGAAATAAGGATTGGTAAATGAGTAATAGAAAATTGATAAATAATAATTAAAATATCCTCCTGAGTATATCGAAGGATAGGGACTAATGATATATGATTCCAGTTTTACTAATATTAATTCCACTGTTTGCCGGACTGATTTCCTTCTTTTTAAAGAATGATAAGGGTGTTCGGGCATGGGTGTTGTTTTCTTCATTAACTACTTTGGCCGTATCATTACTCGGTTTAACGGTTTTAAAAGATGCTGAATATTTACAGTATCAATGTGAATGGATGCAGACGTTGGGTAGCAGCTTTTCGGTAAAGCTGGATGGCATGGGGCAGTTACTTTGTTTATTAAATGCGGTAGCGTATCCATTAGTTATTCTTTCTACATGGAATGGTTCCTATAAAAAATCTAATAATTTTTTTGGTTTGATGTTGCTTGCGCAAGCTGGTATGATGGGAGTATTTCTTTCAATGGATGCACTATTGTTTTATTTCTTCTGGGAGCTTGCATTAATACCGATGTACTTTATTTGTTC
Organism: Chitinophagaceae bacterium; assembly: GCA_046716235.1. Classification (GTDB taxonomy): domain Bacteria; phylum Bacteroidota; class Bacteroidia; order Chitinophagales; family Chitinophagaceae; genus JJ008. The sequence continues at coordinate 4,735 of JBKJXQ010000303.1, read as the reverse complement.
GCAATGGGGTGGTGAAAAAAGAATAGCTGTAACATTCAAATTCTTTATTTATACTTTTGTTGGTTCGCTGTTAATGCTTATTGGAATCTTGTATGTGTATTCTCATACACCTGATCATTCTTTTGATATTGCATCTTTCTATAACGTAACACTATCTGATAAAGAACAAAGTTTTTTATTCTGGTTATTTTTTATAGCCTTTGCTATCAAGATGCCCATCTTTCCTTTTCATACCTGGCAACCCGATACTTACGAGCAGGCTCCTACAGCAACCACGATGATATTGAGTGGTGTGATGGTAAAAATGGGACTTTTTGGAATGCTCAGGTGGTTGTTCCCGGTACTGCCATTTGCTTCTTACCAATGGGGTGATTTTATAACTCCACTTGCATTGATCGGAATGATTTATGCATCACTCATAGCTATCCGGCAGGATGATTTAAAACGACTGGTAGCTTATTCTTCTATAGCTCATATTGGTCTGATGTGTGCTGCTGCTTTTGCACAAAACATAAGTGGCTTGCAGGGTTTGATGATACAAATGTTTAATCATGGCATTAATATCATTGGTCTGTGGATAGTAGTGGAATTAATCGAAAAACAATTCGGCACAAGAAAAATATCTGAGTTAGGGGGGCTGGCGCAAAAAGCACCGGTGATGGCAATTTTATTAGTAATTGTTGCTTTTGCAAATATTGCATTGCCGCTTACCAACGCATTCCCTGGTGAGTTTCTTATGTTCAATGGCATCTTTGGTTCTCAAACAAAGTATAACGTTTGGTTTACTATGCTGGCAGGATTAGGAATAATTCTCGGAGCAGTATATACTTTAAATATGATCCGTAAAGTTTTTTACGGTAATACCAATGAATTGACCGCTGCAACAAAGGATATTAATTGGAATGAAAAACTGGCATTGGGAATTATTGTAGTAATTATTTTCTGTTTTGGTATTTATCCGCAATTAATCTTAAATGAAACTGCTGCCATTACAGAATCAATATATAAAAAATTCGAACTGCTTCTCCAAACTATGAAGAGGCAATAAGATGGAAACAATATGAATGCATTAATTGTATCGGCATTACTGGGAGTTATTATGATGTTCAGCGGCATTCTGCTGAAACAGAAGAGTGCTATCCGCAATGTTGCCATTGCCGGGTTAATTATTTTGTTGTTTGTCAATATTCTGGAGATGTGCGGTACGGTCATTTTTAAAGTGGATACTAAGGGGATGATTGAATTTGACAGGTTTGCCTTGCTCTTCAATACAATTGCTTTCTTTTCCACTTTAATCTATTTGCTATTATCGGCAAGAGATATGGAAAAAGTAGGCGTTAATTATGCCGAATATTTTGCTCTTATCTTTTTTATTCTTTGTGGTATTACGCTTACCTCTTCTTTCAAATCATTACTAATATTATTTCTTGGTATTGAAATTATTTCTATTCCCCTTTATATTTTAACAGGTAGTGATAAACGAAACCTGAAAAGTAATGAAGCCTCTTTAAAATATTTTTTACTCGGGGCATTTTCTACAGGATTGATGTTGATGGGTATAGCACTTATTTATGGTGCTGTTGGTTCTTTCACTACTTCCGGCATTAATTTTATTGAAGGAGATAAACCTTCAGCTCTCTTGATTGCAGGTATGCTCCTGTTGCTGTTTTCTATGGCATTTAAAGTATCCGCTGCCCCTTTCCATTTCTGGACACCAGATGTGTACGATGGGGCTCCCACTGTTTTTACTTCCTTTATGGCCACCATTGTAAAGGCTGCGGTTTTTATTGCCTTTATCCGTTTGTTTGATGAGGCGTTTGGTTTGTTGCAACCTCAATGGAAATTATTCGTTGCAATCATAACAGTAGCCACGTTGTTTATCGGCAACATCACAGCTGTTTTTCAGCAAAGTGTAAAAAGGATGCTGGCTTATTCCAGTATAGCGCAGGCAGGATTTATGCTATTATCATTATACAGCATGAATGCAGATGCTAAAGAAGGACTGTTGTTATATACCGCTGCTTATAGTTTTGCTACTATAGGTATTTTTGCGGTGTTAATTAAAATGAATGATTACACTTTTGAAGGATTTAATGGTTTTGCCAAACACCAACCGTTGTTAGCAGCCACGACTACAATCTTTTTATTATCGCTGGCAGGCATTCCTCTTACTGGCGGTTTTATAGCTAAGTTTTATATGCTGAAAGCAACTATGGCTAATGGAAAAAACCTTGGCTTGGTTATTTTTGCTGTATTAATGGCGGCTGTCAGTGTATATTATTATTTCCGGGTGATACAAGCCATGTATTTTAAAGAAGCTGATCAAAAGAATAGTATCGAAGTAACTTCTTCATTCAAATGGACGCTGGTTATACTCGCTGCTTTTGTCATATTGCTCGGTATTTTCCCCAACCTGTTACTCTACTGGTTTTATTTTTAGTATTTAGTGCCGCTTGTAATGAATCGGGTTTTGCATCGGATGGTTTTCTTAATTTCGATACATAAGCATGAATTTTAGTGATATTTTTTCGCTGGCATTCCGCACTGTTCGCAGTAATAAATTGCGGACAGTGCTTACTGTGTCTATAATTGCATTTGGTATTATGGCACTGGTGGGTATCATTACGGCTATAAAAGCTATGAATCAAAAATTTTCCGAAAGCTTTTCAACCATGGGTGCAAATGCCTTTACCGTTCGTTTTAAAGACCGGGATATACGCTTTGGCGGGGGAAACAACAGAGAAATTAAGCTCTCCAAAAAAGGCAGAAAAAAAGAAAAAAAATCCAGCCTTGGTAAAATTATTACCAAAGACGAAGCCGAGAATTTTATGCAACGTTATAGTTTTCCGGGAGTAAAGGGCATTTCTATATTTGGTAACCGAAACAATATAGCTTCTCATGAAACCAGGAAAACAAGCCCTAATATATTAATCTTCGGTGGTGATGATAATTATTTGCTGTTAAATGGATTTACACTTCAATATGGCCGCAATCTTAACCGACTGGATGTGCAAATCGGTAGAAATGTATGTATGCTCGGCTATGATGTTGCAAAAAAATTATTTAAAGAAGGAGTAGAAAGAGCAGTGAATGCCGTAGTGAGGATTAATAATATTCCCTACAGGGTGCTGGGAGTGCTGGAGAGCAGGGGTTCTACTTTTGGTTTTAGCAGAGATAATATAATCATCAGCTCTTATAATAATATTGATAGAAATTTTCCTTCCGGATATTCTTTTGTAATGGCCGTAATGACGAATGATCTTCTTAAAGTAAATGAAGCCATTGGCGAAGCAGAAGGTACTTTCAGAGCCATCAGGAAATTAAGCACTACAGAAGATAATAATTTTGTAATGGATCGCAGTGACAGCATTGCTGAAAAAGCGATGAACAGCCTTCGGTTTCTTACAGTTTCGGCAACAGTTATCGGTCTCATTACATTGATAGGAGCAGCAATAGGATTAATGAATATAATGCTGGTATCAGTTTCTGAACGTACACGGGAAGTGGGTTTGATAAAAGCCATTGGCGGGAAAAGTAAAATGGTAAGCCGCCAGTTTTTGCTTGAAGCTATTATTATCAGTGTTTTAGGTGCATTGTTTGGCATTATTCTCGGGGTTATGGTCGGTAATCTTTTTTCTATTTTTTTACAAACAGGTTTTGTAGTTCCGTGGGATTGGGTTCTATACGGAATTGTTATCTGTACAATAGTTGGCCTGCTTGCTGGTTTATATCCTGCGCTAAAGGCAGGACGGCTCAATCCTATTGAAGCACTTCGGTATGAGTGACCTCTATTGTTTCCCTAAAGCAAACGTTTGCTGTTTCTCATTTAGAATTTATTATCAAATTATTTCTCAGGAACTTGTTCAGTTTGAAAAAATCCTTAACTTGAACCTCCCTACTAAAAAAAGGAGGGAAGGAGATTTTTTTATCAACTTTTTCCTTAGCATTGTATTTCTGAAAATTAAGGAGTAGTAACTAACATTTTTTAAAACTAAAAAAAAATTAAGATCATGGCAGAGATTAAACCAACTGCGTCCGTTAAGGCCACATCGGTTCAACCCAAGAAAACCAGTAATGCAATTTCGTGGATTGCTCCGGTAGTTTGTATCGTCGCCGGTTATTGTATTTGGCGTTTTATTCTTGGTAATCCCGATGGATTCAAAGAACCGGATCCAGCAGGTGGATTTTGGCCAAAACATCACAAACCAAAAGGTGGATTAGCGGGGATATATGAAGGCGGTATCATTGTACCATTACTTATTGGTATGCTTCTTATCGTAATTGTGTTTTCAATAGAAAGGTTTTTGACTATCAAAAAAGCTTTAGGTAACGGATCTATTTATGATTTTGTACGTAAAGTACAATATCATCTTGCCAATCGTAATGTGGACGCTGCTTTATCAGAATGCGACAAACAAAAAGGTGCTGTTGGTAATGTAATGAAAGCCGGTTTACGTCGTTACAAAGAAATGATTGCTGAAGGCAATTTGAATACCGAACAAAAAATTATTTCCATCCAAAAAGAAGTGGAAGAAGCTACAGCACTTGAACTTCAGATGCTTCAAAAAAACCTGGTGTTTCTTTCCACTATTACTTCAGTAGGTACACTTGTTGCACTTCTGGGAACTGTACTAGGAATGATTCGTTCTTTTGCAGCATTAGGTTCTGATGGTGGTGGTGGCGGATCAGCTACTTCAGAGCTTGCAGTGGGTATTTCCGAGGCCTTGTATAATAC
>JBKJXQ010000302.1:0-2575 GCA_046716235.1 Chitinophagaceae bacterium | reverse complement strand
GTGCTGTAGAATTTGTCCGCAAGGACTCCTTCGGAGGAAAAAAGGTAAAAGCAAAATCATTGCTGGCTGGGGGTGAAAGTGGTGATGAAAATTCAAAACATTTTTTTGACCAGGGATTAATGAATAGTAAGGGAGAATTTAAGGACGTTTTATTTTATAAAGAAGATGTGCTGAAACATGTGGAGAGAAGTTATCATCCGGGTGAATAAAAAATCGGCCACAGATTAACACAAATCAGTAAGGTTGCTGAGGAAATGTTTTTCGAAAATTAATATCAATTTGGTTTACTATATTCATCTGAGTAAATCCCTAAAATCAGCGACCAAAAAACTGTAACTTTCCTTTATAAAAAACAAACATGAGAAAATATTTCGTCTTCCTGCTTTTTATTTCTTCGCTTATTAATGCACAGGTAATTTCAAAAAATAAATCGGCTGTGCTGGCTTCTGTTGAAAAACATCAGCAGGAGCTAATTAAACTAAGTGACCAGGTATGGGGTTTTGCAGAAACAGCTATGCGGGAAACTCAATCTGCAAAAGTGTTGGCTGATTATGCGGAGCAGCAAGGCTTTAAAGTAATAAGAGGTGTAGCTGCTATTCCTACTGCATTTATTGCAGAGTATGGATCAGGCAAACCGATAATTGGTGTGCTGGGTGAGTTTGATGCACTACCCGGGCTTTCGCAAAAAGCCCAACCGGTAAAAGAGGCTTTAAAAAAAGATGCACCGGGTCATGGATGCGGTCACAATATGTTTGGAGCCGCCAGTTTAGGTGCTGCTTTATCCATAAAAGAATTGATAGCTGCCGGAAAATTAAAAGGCACTATCCGCTTTTATGGCACTCCGGCAGAAGAAGATTTAGCCGGCAAAGTATGGATGGCCAAAGCTGGTTTGTTTGATGATTTGGATGTGTGTCTTGACTGGCATCCGGATTATGAGAACAAAGCAAATATGCAAAGCTCACAGGCGGTAAGCGATTACAGCATTTCATTTAAAGGCAAGAGTGCACATGCAGCTGCCGATCCATGGAATGGCCGCAGTGCATTAGATGCCGCAGAATTATTTACTACCGGCATTAATTTTATGCGGGAACATGTAAAGCCAAGTGTACGGATGCACTATGTATATACAAAGGCAGGCAATGTTCCCAATGTTATTCCTGCGGAAGCAAGTGTGTGGTTATGGATAAGAGATTCTAAAAGAAGTGGCGTAGCAGAAGTTACTGAACGGATGAGAGATATTGCAAAAGGAGCAGCACTGATGGCCGGAGTAGAGTATGATATAAAATTAAACAATGGCTTGTACGAAATATTGATTAATGAAACAGGGGCAAAAGCTTTGCAAGCCAACATGGAGCTGGTTGGTCCCATTGTTTATACAAAAGAAGAATTAGGTTTTGCTGATAAGATTATGAAAGAATATGGACTGGAGATGAAAGGTATCAGTGGAACTATTAAACCATTAGAAGTAACAAAGCCGGATCCCACCGGTGGTTCTACTGATGTAGGTGATGTTAGTTATATCGTTCCCGAAATTTCATTACTTGCAACAACCGCTCCCTACGAATCACCCTGGCATTCATGGGTAGTAGTAGCCTGCGGTGGTATGAGTATCGGGCACAAAGGATTGTTATTTGCCTCTAAATCATTAGGTACTACAATGGTTGATTTATTTGAAAATGAAAAACTGCGACAGGATATAAAAGAAGAATTTTTAAAAAGAAAAGGAAAAGAGGTTTGGAAAGCTATGTTGCCTGATGGGCCACCACCTGTTCCAAAAAATTAGAAGGTATTCATATTAATAGATTACCTGCTCTGGTATTAACTGATCGAAACCTAATCATTACTACATGCCGGTTTTTCGATTTTGTGTAACCACCTGTTTTTATTCCAATATGTATATAGGATCCGGCGCAAAAAACTGTAAGTATAGTTGCAATAGCAGGTATTGAAAATATTTTTTCATATTGTTTCTTTAGATGATTCAATAGGGTGATTATGCCCGTATAAAAACTGTGAAATAAGTAGTAGAAAAAGCCCGACTATCATTATATTTAGTTTTCCTCCGTCTTTCTGTGCTAACTGTAGGCTACCCTTGCAGAACTGATAAAACCAACCACCATGCCAACATTAGTTCCTGTTCAAAGCAGGGAAAGAGAAATTTTTATGGATGTACTGAGGGGTTTTGCCATTCTCGGTATTTTTATTGCCAACCTGGGAACCGGATTTACCTGGTACAATGAAAGTGCACATGCAACAGGTCCTATGTTGTTACCAGGGCTCGATCATAAGATGAGCTTTCTTCACCGTATGTTTATCGAGGGAAAATTTTATTCCATTTTCAGTTTATTGTTTGGCTGGGGCATTGCCCTGCAATTTAAAAGAGCAGATGCAAAAGGAATAAATGCATTGCCAACTGTAAGAAGAAGATTGTTATTTATGCTTTTACTCGGGGCCGTACATCTGTTAATCTGGCCGGGTGATATTGTTTTCTTTTATGCATTGCTGGGTTTTGTTTTATTGCCTTTTCGAAAACTATCGAATAAAACACTTGTAATAACCGGTGTCATTCTTATAC
>JBKJXQ010000301.1:0-4553 GCA_046716235.1 Chitinophagaceae bacterium | reverse complement strand
GATTCAGGATCACCGGCAAGTGCAGCGTCCCAGCTTTCTTTTACAGTTGTGCGTTGTGCTACGCCGCATACATTTGTGTGTTTGATGATGGCAAATACAGCCTCCCTGCCCTCCGATGGAGGGTTCTCAGAGTCTGTGTTTGCAGTAGTCGTTTTAGAATTGCCGGAGTCTAAAGCCCCTCCTTGCGAGGGGTTTGGGGATGCCTCTCTTATCAACTGCATCGCCGCATCCACATCCACCAGGTTGTTATACGAAAGTTCTTTCCCATTCAGCTGGTCAAACAGTTTATTCAAATTACCATAAAATATACCGGACTGATGCGGATTCTCACCATAGCGCATCGCTTTTGGGTTGGTAATGGATTCCAAAAAGAATAATGATTCCGAAGGATTGAAATATTTTGCAATCGCCACATCATAATGCGCCACCACTTCAAAAGCTTTGGCCGCAAAGTTTTTTCGTTGTTCCAGCGTTGTAGTCGCTTTTTGTTCTTTTAGCAACTGTTCCAGTTCGGCATAATCTTTTTTTGCCGCAATCACCACCACATCTTTAAAATTTTTCGCTGCACCTCTTATCATTGAAGGCCCGCCGATGTCAATTTTTTCAATAATTGATTTTTCATCGGTAGTTGAAGCCACAGTTTCTTCCAACGGATACAGATCTACAATCACCAGGTCAATCTCCGGTATATTATATTGCTTCATTTCCTGTACATGAGTATCGTCATCTCTTTTGCCTAATATACCGCCAAACACGGAAGGGTGCAAAGTTTTTACCCGGCCACCGAGTATGGATGGATAGGTAGTCAGGTCTTCCACAGGTATTACTTTTAGCCCCAATTTTTCAATAAAAGTTTGTGTGCCGCCGGTGCTGTAAATCGTTACGCCGTTATCTGCCAGCAATTGTACTATGTTTTCCAGACCATCTTTATAAAAAACAGAAATAAGTGCCGACTGAATCTTTTTGTTCATAAATTAATTGGGGTTTGAAGGGCAGCGAATCGCTAAAGAGACGCAAAGGTAAGTGTCTGCTTATTCATTGCAAAAGCAGCTTATTACGAGAGAGGAAAAATTATTTATCCGGCAACTATACCACTAATCTCGTCTGTGCAGTTTACACTGAGGTAAAGTGTCGCACTGGTCGGAGCTGGGTAATTCTATTCATAATTGAATCAATCCAATTTCATCTCAAAAGCTCCCTTCATTGTTACATCATGCCAGGGAATATGTAATGAGTCGCAATCTTTTTTCCAGTAGTTGGTTTTCCAGGCAGGCAAAGAACCATCAAACACTACTTGTTTTATATCTAATGTTTGTGCCAGCTTCGCCATATACACTTTCGGGTTTTTAGATATAACCAGCAGGTCAATAATAGGTTTATTTTTTTGCGCAGCAAAAGATATAGTTTTATCTACCAGCAAAATATGTTTGCCATTATAATTAATATAGTCGTCAGCCACCAATAGGCCGGGAATTGTTTCTACCTCATTCATCCGGTACAGTATTCTTGATGGTTTCAGATGAAAATTACGGAGAAAATCATTGGCGAGTAAATCACTATCACCAACAAAAGAATAATTTCTGCCATCAATAATATCGATAGCTCTTTTTTGCGGCACATTGTACACAATTATTTTTTGTTGCTGGTTGGCTTGTATAAAATAACAGGAACGTAAAGCAACAAAACCAAGCAAGGAAAATAACCCAAGCTTCAACGTTGCTTTCGATTTTTCCATCAGCCAATAACTTATACCCGTTGCCAACAAAAATAACAGGATGGCCTGTATAATAGTTATCTGCAAACCATCCCATAAAGAGAAAGGCAGCAGTTCAATTTTTTGAATATATGTATTCATCAGCCATATAAACCAGGCAAGTAGTTTACCAATTATTAAAGCAATGACCGGAATAAAGAAAATGGCGCAAAGCAATATTTCTCCCAATACTATAGCACTTGATAGTGGTACGGCTAAAAAATTTGTCAGTATAAAGTAAACCGGGAACTGGTGAAAATGGTAAATACTTAATGGTACAGTAAGTATTTGTGCTGCAATAGTGACAGCATTTAGTTTCCAGATACCATCAAGCAATTTATTTTTGATATAAAACCAGTTATATACCGGCTGCATAAAAATGATAATACTCAGCACGGCTGCATAAGATAATTGAAAGCCCACATCCCACAACCAATAAGGATTAATACATAATAAAATAAAAGCCGAGAGAGCCAATGTATTATAAATGGAAGTTTTTTTTGATAGCGTTTCGCCAAATACGATACAGGTAAACATTACTGCTGAACGAAGAATGGAAGGCTGTGCCCCGGCAAGTATGCTGAATAACCATAAGCCGGTAATAATAAAAACAGGCCGCAACCAGCTTATTCTTTTTCTTTTTTTAAGAGGTTTGAATATAAGCCCAAGCAGCCAGTAAATTAATCCCAGATGTAAACCGGAGATAGCAATTATATGGACCACGCCGGTATTGGTGTAGGATTGAACTAATGATTGGTCAAGGTCGTCTTTGTAACCAATCAATAATGCTTCGGCTAACCCCAGTTCTTTTTCTCCTTTAATATTATTTCTTAAAATTGTCAGCACCTTTTCACGGCTGGTATAAATAAATTTATTAAACCAGTTTTCTTTCTTCTCATTAAACACTATAAATTCTTCTGGCTTTAAATATACCTGGTAGGTAATACCCTGGAAAAGTGAATAGCGTTTATAATCAAAACCACCGGGGTTGCCGGAATTTTTTATTTCCTGCAGGGGCTTTTTAAAAATAATCTGAGAGCCATAAGCCAGTTGCAGCAATGAATCTTTTTTAAAGTATAAAATGATTGTTCCTTTTACAGGAATTGATTTTCCACTTTGTAATAAATAGGTAAGCGTTGCATTGGCTTTAATAGATTTTGTTTTTTCAACCGGTGGTTCCAACAGTGTAACGATAAGGCCATCTTTTTCTTTATAAAAATTTCCCAGCCATCTATCGTTATTACGAATGTCCTTATGCCATGCCAGCAAAGCCCCGACAGAAAGGAAAAGAATGAAAGTGGCAATACCACTAATAAAACCCAGCCTGTAACGACTGAAGAAGGGAATAAAGAAGAATGCGGTAATTGTAAGGAAAGCAACTGACAATACAATCCACCAGGCAGTACTATTAATTTGAAAATTCCATTGAATAATAATACCTGCTATCAACGACAACAGTAACTTAACGAAGGGATTTTTTTTCCAGAAATGGGAGCCATAGCCAGCCATGCTGAAAAGATACAGAGCTTGTCAATTATAAAAAATACCACTTTCGGGTATATTAATAATTAGGATGTCATTTATCCTCACAAAGCAAGGAGACACTGTATCTTTAACTATCAAATTTTTTGTATGAAAAAAGGGTTACTCGTTATTAGTTCTCTCGCTGTTACTTTATCAACAGCAGCACAATCACTCCAGCAATTAGAATCTAAAAGAGTGCACCTGACAAATGGCTGGAGCCTTACTCCCGTAGGCAAAAGCCTGCCCCTTGGAGACCTGCCGCTGAATATAGCCGTATCGGCATCCAAAAGATTAATTGCCGTTACTAATAGTGGACGGAGTACACATTCGCTGCAACTGATTGACACCAAGAATGATAAAATACTGGACAATATAATTATTCCAAAAGCATGGTATGGATTGAAATTTTCAGCAGATGAAAAGTTTCTTTATGCTTCGGGCGGCAATGATAACTGGATATTAAAATACGCCGTGCAGCAAAACAAATTAGTGCTTAAAGACAGCATTATCGTTGGTGGCAAATGGCCAAAAAAAATATCATTAGCAGGCATTGAAATAGACAATGCTAAAAATAAAATGTATGTAGTTACAAAAGAGAATGACTCGTTATATGTTATCGATCTGCAAAGTAAAAAAATCAGCGCTGCCTATAAACTGGATGCGGAGGGATATGCCTGCCTGCTATCACCAGATAGAAAGAAACTTTTTATCAGTTGCTGGGGTTGTGATAAAGTACTGGTGTTTGATACGGAAGCAAAGAAATTTACCAATCAAATACCCGTTGGTGATAATCCGAATGAAATATGCCAGACAAAGAATGGTCGCTATCTTTTTGTGGCCAATGCAAACGATAATTCTGTTTCTGTAATCGATACCAAACTTTATAAAGTAATAGAAGTATTAAATGTGGCTTTGTATCCCAATGCGCCAAGTGGCTCTACGTCAAATGGAGTGGCATTGAGTACAGATGAAAAAACATTATATGTAGCTAATGCAGATAATAATTGCCTGGCTGTTTTTGATATTCACCAACCAGGATTTAGTAAGAGTAAAGGCTTTATACCAACGTGATGGTATCCTACCAACGTAAAAGTTATTGGCAGGAAAATTTATGTATCCAATGGGAAAGGGTTTTCCTCTATGGCCAATCCGTATGGTCCTAACCCCATGCGGAAAAGAGAAGAAGTGATATACCAGGGTGGAGATAAGAGTAAGCCGATAGAAGTCCAATTTATAGCCGGATTGTTCAAAGGAACAATGAGTATCATAGAGGTGC
>JBKJXQ010000300.1:0-3135 GCA_046716235.1 Chitinophagaceae bacterium | reverse complement strand
CTACAAAAACATTACAGGAAGGCCTGTGTCATTGATTTAACAATATTTCATTTTGCGTTTTACAGAGTTTAATTTTCATCCCAACCTTTTAGAAGGAATAGAGGCGTCTAATTACGAAAATGCTACCCCCGTACAGGAGCAGGTTATGCCACCAATAATGGCCGGTAGAGATGTGATTGCTTCGGCACAAACCGGTACAGGAAAAACAGCTGCCTTTTTATTGCCGGTGATGAACCGCCTGCTTACCAATCATGTGTAAGGAAAAGTAGGAGCATTAATTATTGTTCCAACCCGGGAGCTGGCTATCCAGATTTCGCAACACATGCAAGGGCTTTCTTATTTCACTCACCTTAGTTCGATTGCGATATATGGTGGTAATGATGCACAGAGTTTTGTAGCAGAAAAAAAGGCCTTGCAGATGGGTGCTGATATTATTGTATGCACACCCGGTCGTATGATTGCCCACCTCAACATGGGCTATGTAAATCTGAAGGGATTGCAGTTTTTGGTTTTGGATGAAGCAGACAGAATGCTGGATATGGGTTTTCAGGATGACATCAATAAAATATTACAGACACTTCCTGCTAAGCGGCAAAACTTATTGTTTTCTGCTACTATGCCGGAAAAGATAAGGCAGTTGGCTAAAAAAATTTTGCATGAACCGGCGGAAATTAATATTGCTATTTCCAAACCACCCGAAAAAATTATACAAAAAGCTTATGTGGTGTATGAACCACAAAAATTGCCATTGATAAAAAAATTATTAAAAGATACGCCATATAAAAATGCACTTATCTTTTGCAGCCGTAAGCAAACGGTAAAGCAACTGACAAGAGAATTGAAACAAGGGGGATTTAATATTGCAGAAATTCATAGCGACCTTGAACAGAATGAAAGGGAAAGTGTGCTTAGTGCATTTACTGCCGGTCGCATACCCGTGTTGGTGGCCACTGATATATTAAGCCGGGGTATCGATATTGACACAATAGATGTGGTAATAAATTATGATGTGCCGGGTGATGGCGAAGATTATGTACACCGGATTGGCCGTACGGCAAGAGCCGATGGCGATGGTGCAGCATTTACATTGATTGGAGAAAAAGAACAGAATAAGTTTGCGGCTATTGAACAATTGCTGGAAAAGCAAGTAGAGAAAGCAGAAGTGCCGAAGGAATTTGGTGAAGCACCTGCCTATCATCCACGAACATCCCGTTCAGGCCATTCTGGAAACAGGAGCCCACAGAAAAAATTCTATAGAGGTGCGCCGAAGCGGCGATAAAGTAGCCACAGAATACACAAATTTTTTTTGTATAAAATTTGCATTCAACAAAGCACTTGATAGTTCAGGGTTCTACTCTCCCTGCCATAAGAGGGCTGGAATAGGCTAATGACGGCAACAAGAATTTTTTATTTGCGTCCGGTATTTTTCAATATCGTTTAACTTCAATGAATGAAACAACAATTATCTTTTATACTTTTTGCTGTATTTATTCTGCACAGTTGCACTCAAAGTAAGTATGCTGTTACTAATAAAAGTTATAAGAAACAGGTAAAGGCTTATGCAAAACTGCTCGGAGAATACCCGGTAAAAGATTCTGCAGGTTTATCCTATGTGGCAGATTGGGTGGGTACAACAAATCTATCTATGCGCCGCCCGAACTTTGTTATTATTCATCATACAGCACAAAATAGTTGTGAGCAAACTTTACAAACATTTACTTTACCCCGCACACAGGTAAGTGCTCATTATGTTATTTGTAAAGACGGAACAGTACACCACATGCTGAATGATTTGTTGCGGGCACATCATGCCGGTGTAAGCAAGTGGGGTAATACAACTGATTTAAATTCATCCAGTATTGGAATTGAGTTGGATAATAACGGCTTTGAATTTTTTTCAGAAGCACAGATGAATAGTTTAGTGATACTGCTTGACCGGTTGAAAAAAGCGTATAGTATTCCCACAGCCAATTTTATTGGCCATGGCGATATAGCACCGACCAGAAAGAACGATCCCAACTGGCGGTTTGCCTGGAAGCTTTTGGCAGAGAAAGGTTTTGGTAATTGGTATGATGATGCAACGAATGTTGTGTTGCCAGACGGGTTCAATCGTTTGCAGGCCTTACGGATTGTTGGTTATGATATTAAAGATACCAATGCTGCTATTATTGGATTTAAAAGACACTGGTTACAAGACACAACTAAAGGATTGAATACAGAGCAATTAAAAATACTTTACCAGCTTAGTAAGAAATATCAATAATAATTTACCTGTCTTTTATTCATTTGTATTTTTTAATTTCACTCTCCCTAACGATCATTGCTTGCCGGTTATTGACGATAAAAAAGAAAAATGACAGCTGAACATCAACGACTGGCAGTTAATGCTACCAAAGAAATTCCACTGGCACAATGGGGTCCTTATTTAAGTGAACGGCAATGGGGTACCGTACGGGAAGACTATGGCCCCTGGGGTGATGCATGGAATTATTTTCCTTTTGATCATTCACATAGCCGCAGCTATCTGTGGGGCGAAGATGGCCTTGCAGGGATCAGCGATTTTTTCGGTAACCTTTGTTTTGGTATTGCATTATGGAATGGTAAAGATCCCATTCTGAAAGAACGTTTATTTGGATTGAGTAATCCCCAAGGCAATCATGGTGAGGATGTAAAAGAGTTATACTATTACCTCGATAACTTACCCACTCACTATTATATGGAATACCTGTATAAATATCCGCAACAGGAATTTCCCTATGAAAAATTAAAAACAGAAAATAAAAAAAGAAATCGTTTGGAACCGGAATATGAAATTCTGGATACCGGTGTATTTGATGATAATCAATATTTTGATGTGCAGGTAACTTATGCCAAGCAAAGTGCCCAGGATATTTTCATTAAAATTGATATTACCAACCGGTATACTAAAGCAGCAGAAATAACGATATTACCCACTTTATGGTTTTATAATCGTCAGAGTTTTCAATCGTATAGAAAAAAACCTTCTATTGATTATATAAGTAAAGATACAGTGAAGACAGAGCATGAAAAGATGGGGGATTATTACTTTTATTTTCAACCTGCGGATGATTGTTTATTTACTGATAATAAAACCAATAAAGAAAAAATACAGGG
>JBKJXQ010000299.1:0-8212 GCA_046716235.1 Chitinophagaceae bacterium | reverse complement strand
GTGTATAGCCGGGTGGAATGATAAATAGTGTAGAATCTAATTTGAGCGAAGCAAATTCCAGTGTCTCCATATTGGTTGAAAATTCATTTGTCTGTGCCTTGCTGTTGCCCATTATTATTGTCCTGGTTTCAGACAAAGGAAAACCTAATTTCCCCTTTCCACTTCTGTGGCTTTCAAATTTGTCTTTACATTCTGGTTGGTATTTTTCTTTTTGATCAAGTGAGGCAGTTGCATAATGAAAGGGGCAATTAAATTCAGGTAAATCTATATACCAACCATCGGTTTTAATAACCAGGCTGTCTTTCATCATACAGGCATCTGAAGAAGGTTTTATTTTTTGGGTTGTCCATATATGCCTTGCTGTAAATCCATTCATTTTTTTTCGTTCACCAGTATCGGTAATTACATACCACATATGAATTGTACCACCCTTTTCTGTCATTGTTTTTGTTGGGACCGCTGGTTTTGTTTTTACTGCCGGTTTTACATCATCATCAATCACATCTTCTTTTGCAAACGGTTCTATGAAAAATAGTTTTTTCTTATCATTCAGTTTAATGGTACGCTGTAAATCGCATTGCTCAATACTGGTAGGAACACTCATTCCCATCATTCCGGCTGTCTCCGTTCTTTTGCGCATCCCTTTTACATAGATTGTGGTTTCAGACTTCATCGTCATAATGTTGGTTGACTGTCGAAGTTTGTATTGCTGTGCATTTGCAGAATTGTTTGTTGCAATAATCAGCAGAAAGCTAATTAGGGGAAGAATGAATTTTCTCATTAGTAATGGTTTGAAAGTAAAGTTACTAATTTCCCCACCTGCAAAATAGGGGCTGAATCAGCTGTGTTTTTTGGCTGAATGATTTGTGAATAACGATGAAAAGTAATTTATTATCTTCCCATGAATACCATGAGTATCTGTACATCGCTGGGGTTGATACCGGAAATGCGGCTAGCCTGCCCAAGAGTCCGGGGTTTAATCCGGGTCAATTTTTCTCTGGCTTCATTTCCCAAGGAAGAAATTTTTTTATAATCAAATGTTTCGGGGATTTCCAGTTCTTCCAATTGCGACATTTTTTTAACCAGTTCCTTTTCTTTCTCTATATAGACATCATATTTTATCTGAATAGAGGCCTGTTCAATAGAATTTTTTGAAA
The DNA here is from genome assembly GCA_046716235.1 of Chitinophagaceae bacterium. Classification (GTDB taxonomy): domain Bacteria; phylum Bacteroidota; class Bacteroidia; order Chitinophagales; family Chitinophagaceae; genus JJ008. The sequence continues at coordinate 7,055 of JBKJXQ010000299.1, read as the reverse complement.
AACCTTTCAATAGTTCTTTCAATGCTGGTAATGCTCCAGCAAGCTCCTCTAATTCTATATCTGGCCGCAACAATATTTTCTGAGCTTTTTGTTTCTCACTAATTGACGAAGAGTTAATAGATGCGAAATATGGATTAATTTTTTCCGGCTCCACAGCAAAGTCTTTTAGAATTGACTTTATTTTTTCAACACTATTTCTTTTCTCAATTACCTTATCCATTCTTATCTGTGATGCAAGCCCAAGACGATAACTTAATTCTGTCAACCGCAAATCCGCATTGTCTTGTCTTAATAATGTTCTGAATTCCGCTCTTGATGTAAACATGCGGTAGGGCTCATCCGTTCCTTTGCTAATTAAATCATCAATCAGCACACCAATATATGCTTCGCTTCTTTTTAATACAACTGGTTCCAGGTGCCGGGTTTTTTGATGTGCATTGATACCAGCCATCAATCCCTGGCATGCCGCCTCTTCATAACCGGTAGTTCCATTTATTTGTCCGGCAAAAAATAAATTTTGTATGAGTTTTGTTTCTAAGGTGTATTTTAATTGTGTTGGAGGAAAAAAATCATACTCTATTGCATAGCCCGGCCTAAACATTTTCACTTTTTCAAACCCTACAATATTACGAAGAGCTTCGTATTGTACATCTTCAGGTAAAGAAGTAGAAAACCCATTTACATAAACCTCTACCGTATTCCATCCTTCTGGTTCTATGAAAAGCTGGTGCCGTTCTCTCTCAGCAAACCTGTTGATTTTATCCTCGATACTCGGACAGTATCTTGGCCCTACCCCGTCAATTCTTCCGGCAAACATAGGGCTTCTGGAAAAACCGGTTTTTAAAACATCATGTACTTTCTGGCTTGTATAGGTTATCCAACAGCTTTTTTGAATTGCTGGCTTTTCAATATCTAAAAAAGAGAATCCAACTACCTCATCATCTCCTGGTTGTTCTTCCATTTTGCTATAATCAAGACTACGACCATCTATTCTTGGTGGAGTTCCTGTTTTAAGCCTGTCACTTTTAAATCCCAGGGAAACCAATTGCTCGGTAATTCCGGTTGCGGCTTTTTCCGCCATTCTCCCCCCGCCAAAGTTCTTTTCTCCGATGTGGACAATGCCGTTTAAAAAAGTTCCATTGGTGAGTACTACCGATTTAGCTTTAATCTCATGCCCCAAACCTGTTAGTACTCCCTGACATCTTCCATCTTTTATAAACAGCCCTTTTACCATATCCTGGTAAAAATCAAGGTTGGGAGTTTGTTCCAGCATTTCCCGCCATTTAAGGGAGAAAAGTACACGGTCGTTTTGTGCACGGGGACTCCACATAGCCGGACCTTTACTTCGGTTCAACATTCTGAATTGAATCATGGATAAATCAGTCACAATTCCGGAATATCCGCCCATCGCATCTATTTCTCTCACAATCTGACCTTTGGCAATGCCGCCCATCGCAGGATTGCAGCTCATTTGGGCAATGGTCTGCATATTCATGGTTATCAAAAGGGTTTTGGAACCAAGATTTGCTGCTGCTGCTGCCGCCTCACAACCTGCATGGCCCGCGCCAACTATTATAACATCATATTCTGGAAACATAAGTGGGCAAAGGTAATTAACTAAGTGCTTAAAGGAGAGAAAGAGTCAAAGGGAACGTTCCACGGGAAAATGGCATATTTTAAGGGCAAGCTTTTTTCCCGTGGAACGCCGGAGGATGAAATTATGTCCATTCTTCCTACAGTCCATATTTTTTCAAAAAAAATACTTCTTTGCTTCGCATTTCTCTTGTTTCCTTCTTGCGTTTGTCTTTATACCCACATAAATGCAGTACTCCATGAAAAATATCCCGGTGAAGCTCTGATTTAAAAGAAACTCCTAAGTGAATGGCATTTTCCTTAACTCTATCAAAGCTGATATAGATTTCTGCCCGAACTGCATCTGAATCAGAAAGATCGAAAGTAATAATGTCGGTGTAGAAGTCGTGAGTCAGAAATTGACGGTTAATTTCGAGTAAAGCTTTGTCGGTACAGAAGATGTAATTAATCGATTCCAGCTTTTCGCCTTCTTTTTTGAAAACGTATTGAATGTACTTCTTTAATTGAGTTCGATTGGTCAAATTGAATTTGACTCCCGGGAAAAAGAAGCAAACTTTTGATTGTGAAGTAGAAAGAGGCATATTTCAAAATTCGTAAACAAAAACAAACTAACAAAGGTAGTTTTGTAATATAAATTAAGAAATGATTGTAAGGCTATCTGAATTGAAACCGGGGCAAGAAGGTATTATTAAAGAATTTAATAGTAACGATATTTTTTTGAAATTGATGGAAATGGGCTGTGTGCCTGGGGAAAGAATCCTGCTGGAGCAAGTTGCTCCACTTGGTGACCCGATTTCAGTTAATGTTTCTGGATACCATCTCAGCCTTAGATTGAATGAAGCAGAACATATTTTAGTCGAAATAAAATATTGATAATCAATTAATTAAATAAAAAGACCGCTCCCATAAGGTCAATAAACTAAGCTATTCTGATGAAAATTGGTTTATACTTTGGCTCTTTTAACCCCGTTCATGTTGCCCATCTTATTATTGCTAATCACATTTTGAACGAAACCGATATGGACAAAATCTGGTTTGTTCTTTCTCCGCAAAATCCATTTAAGTCTCAATCAAATCTATTAAACGAATATCACCGCCTGCACATGGTAAAACTGGCAACAGAAAACGATAATCGTATAAAAGCATCCGATATTGAATTTAATTTGCCCAAACCATCCTATACTATCACAACACTCGCCTATTTAAAAGAAAAAAATCCTGAACATGAATTTTGCATCATCATGGGCAGTGATAGTTTTCAAAATTTGCATAAATGGAAAAATAATGAAGTGATTGTAAAAGATTATGAAATATATGTTTATATACGTCCGAAATTCGAAATAACCAATCATGTGAATGCAAGACTTCATATTGTTGATGCTCCATTGCTACAATTGTCGGCAACCCAGATTCGTCAAAATGTGAAAGAAGGAAAATCTATACGTTATTTAGTACCGGAAAATGTGAGAGAGGAAATTGAGAAAGGCGGGTATTATAAAATTAAAATATAAATCCCAGCAGTAAACATCCCAATACAACAAATGGCGGAGGTATTCTTGTGAAATTCAGCAGGAGAAAGGTTCCCAGTATTACACCAACATTTATAAAACTCACCGTCTTAAATTCAGATATCGTAATATCTTACATTATATAAAAAGTGGAAGCTATCATAATACCCACCACAACGGCATTAATTCCTTCAATAGAACGGTAAACAGCGGCATACTTTTTTAAATTATGCCAGATAGGAAAAAAGAATAATACCAATAAAGCACTTGGTAAAAAAATTGCAATCATTCCAATTAAACATCCTATTACCTGCATTTCTACTCCCATATCTTTCAACGCCATACCGCCGGCAAATGAAGCAATGGAAAAAACGGGACCGGGTAATGCCCGTACTATCCCCATACCAGTGTACATATCCTTTTCATCAATCTGAACAACGTTTTCGTTTCTGTTTTTTACTGCTTCTGGCCGGACAGTGAATTGTTCATACATCATTGGCATTAATACCTGGCCACCGCCAAAAACAAGGCTGCCCATCCGATAGGTATTTTCAAAAAGATTTATAGGTTTTCTATTTGGCCATTCATCTATTCTTGCCCTCTCACTGATAAAACCAGCTGCAATGAAAATGATGCCAAACAACCAAAAATTCCACCACTTTATTTTTCTGGGTTTTTGCTCTACCTGTGGTATACGTTTCCGGCTAAGATTAGTAGTTATACCCCCAGCTAATATTAATACCGGAATTACTCCGGGCTGTCCGAATAAAAAATAAGTAACCACCGTACCAACAACCATGATGATCCAGGTAATGGTATTTTTTATTGCTAATGGAAAGGCGATAAATGCAGCATAGGCAAGAAAGCCTGCCGCCATTGGCGGAATAAATTTAAAAATATCAGTTCCCATTTGCCTTTTATCAATGTATTGTAATAAAAAAGACAAAGCCCCCATCAATATACAAGCCGGTAAAATCCATATTAATAAGGTAATAATGGCAAGCGGAACGCCACCTCTTTTATAACCAATAAGAGTTAATGTTTGTGTAGAAGAAGCTCCCGGAAGTAACTGGCAAAAAGCCGTATACTCCATCAGCTCCCGTTCTGTTACATAAGGTTTTTGATGAACAAAAGTTTTCATCATCATACCAATATGTGCCTGCGGACCGCCAAAAGCAGTAACGCTGTGTAAAAAAACAGCCTTTAGAAATGGTATGTGACGCAATAGCATTGGAGTTTAAATATAATTAAAATCACTAAGAAGAAAATGATAACCATTAAAACACTATTTGCTGTACATTCATAAAAATTTATGATATTATGAGACGAATACTACTGGCAGCTCTTTTACTGCAATCATTTATTCTTTTTTCTCAAAAAACAACCGATCTCATAGGAAAAATCAATACCGCCGCTGATAAAATAGAAAATAAATGTATTGCATGGCGAAGGGATTTGCATAAACATCCTGAGTTGGGTAATAACGAATTCAGAACGGCTAAAATAATTGCTGCCCATCTTCGGTCTTTGGGATTGGAAGTAAAAGAAAATGTTGGTAAAACTGGTGTAATTGGTATTTTGAAAGGAGCTAAACCCGGACCCTGCATAGGTCTTCGGGCAGATATGGATGCGCTGCCTGTAGTGGAAAGAGTTGATCTGCCATTTGCTTCCAAAGTAAAATCTACTTATAACGGACAGGATGTAGGAGTAATGCATGCCTGTGGACATGACACACATGTAGCCATCCTTATGAGTGTAGCAGAAGTTTTAGCCGGAATGAAAAATGAATTAAAAGGAACAGTGAAATTTATTTTTCAACCTGCAGAAGAAGGCGCACCGGAAGGAGAGGAAGGTGGAGCTCCGCTGATGATAAAAGAAGGTGCCCTGGAAAATCCCAAGGTGGATGTAATGTTTGGCTTACATATCAACTCCCAGACTGAAGTTGGAAAAATAAAATATCGCAGTGGCGGAACAATGGCTGCATCAGACTGGTTTAAAATAAAAGTGAAAGGCAAACAAACACATGGTTCTCAACCATGGGCAGGTATTGACCCCGTAGTAGTATCAGCACAAATAATTAATGGTTTACAAACAATAATAAGCCGTCAAACAGAACTTACTAAAAACGCTGCTGTTATTTCTGTTAGTGTAATTAATGGAGGCGTTAGATCCAATATTATTCCCGAAGAAGTGACTATGCTGGGAACGATAAGAACATTGGATACCGGAATGCAACGCATCATTCATGAAAAAATTAAACTGACCGCATCCAAAATTGCTGAAGCGTCTGGCGCAACAGCTGAAACTACGATCGATAAAAAAACATTGGTTACTTATAATAATCCGGAGCTAACCAAAATAATGATTCCAAGTTTTTTAAAAGCAGCTGGTGCTGAAAATGTAATAGAAGCAGAAGCAGTAACGGGTGCCGAAGATTTTTCCTTTTTTGCCGAAAAAGTTCCATCCATTTTCTTTTTTATTGGAGGAATGGAAAAAGGCACTGACCCTAATAAGGCTTTTCCGCACCATACACCAGATTTCCGCATTGATGAAAGTGGCATGAAAACAGGTGTCAAAGCATTTTGTAATATGGTATTTGATTATATGAATATGCAAGCAGCACCAACATCATCCGGTAAAAAAGGATTTTAATAGGTATGAAACAAGTTGTTCTGTTAGTAGCAGCCCTCTTTTATTTTGGGATTTCCTATTCTCAAAAAGGAAATAAAAAACTGCAGTTAAAGCTTGAAGAAACGATTCATGGGTTTAATGGAGATATTGGTATTTATGTGAAGAATCTGCGAACCGGACAATTCGTTTCAATTAATGCGGATACTATTTTTCCCACGGCCAGTATTGTAAAAGTGCCTATACTGCTGGGTATTATGGATAAAATAAATAAAGGCGAACTGAATTACGATTCAGTATTGACCTATAAAGATTCATTACTTTATGAAGGAGAAGATATTCTCGGCTCCTTAAAAAGCAATGAAAAAATATTGTTGAAGAAAGTAATGATGCTGATGCTAACAACCAGTGATAATACTGCCAGCCTGTGGTTGCAAAGTATTGCCGGAACAGGAACAAGGATCAATGAAATATTGGATAGCCTTGGAATGAAAAGTACCAGAGTAAATTCCAGAACACCGGGTAGAGAGAATAACAGAACACAATACGGATGGGGACAAACCACACCTGCCGAAATAGGAAACATCTTTGAAAAAATTTATCGTAATGAAATTTTTTCTACTACCGCTTGTGAAAGAATGATGCGTTGCCTGGGCAGAAACTATTGGGATGTGGACGAAGCTATTTCGCAAATACCACCAACCATAGAAGTATTCAGTAAAAACGGATGTGTAAATGCATCCAGAAGCGAAGTGCTGCTGGTAAATGCACCACACAACCCATATATCTTTTGCATTTTTACTAAAAATAATAAAGATATAAGTTGGACGCATGAAAATGAAGCATGGACAATGGCAAGAAAGATTTCGGGGATATTATGGAATTATTTTGAACCAAAGTATAAATAATTGATTTGTTAGATTCAATCGAAAATATTGAACAGCTAATAGCGGCCAGAACAAGTGAATTATCAGAACCCCTTGAAATCTATTATGCTATTACAGAAAGGTTGGAACAAATGAATGGGGAAAAGTATAGTTCAAGAGCAAATTTTATTAGGCAACAATGTGAAAATTTTTCAGCGAAAAAAAAATTTGATAAATACCGGCAGGAATGGGGTGTTGATAATTTTGATGAAGACATAGTATCTGTAAATGATTTTAAAAGAGGGTTTCTTTATACATTCAGAGACCATACAACATCATGGAGCGATAACCAGAAGGCAAAAGAATGGTTTCTAACATCTATTGAGGGTAGATTTATACGACGTTATGAGTTATGGTCATGCGACAACGGAATTGATGAATGTATCGAAACGAGGGAGGG
>JBKJXQ010000298.1:0-5468 GCA_046716235.1 Chitinophagaceae bacterium | reverse complement strand
TTCCTATGGGATTGAATTCACAGCGATCATCCCAGTTTTGCAGCGAATATTGCCGGCCATCCCATTGCACTACCTGATTAACATTCCGTTTCCAGATTCTTTTTATACCAGCAGGTTGTATCCAAGGTAAAATAAATTTCTTTTCTACCAGTTCCATATATTTCGAAACTCTTTTATCATCATCTGTTGCCAGTTCTGCTTTTCGGTTATAAATAGCTACCGGGTTATTTTCGAGTTTATCATTGTTAATTTCATATTTTATTATTTCATTAATCATTAAAAACAAACCTTTGCTATCAGTAGTTGCAGGTTCAAAAATATCTTTTGCCCCCCCTCCCCACCACTTAATACAAAGTGTGCCATCAGGAAAAGCAAAAAGCCTGGTTTCCATTTTGGTTCCCCAGCCATATCCAAACATACCCATTGATGTGGTGAAGGAATTGTACGAACGGGTAATGTCGGTACCGGCTCCCTTAAATTCAATATCAGTGTATGTTATAAAAAAATTACCAGTCCGCTGATCTACTCCCGCCCTTATCAGGCAGGACCATGTTAGTAATAATATGATAGCTGCGAAACGTTTCATATTGCAGAAAATATTTTTTTAAAATTTTGCCGGTACATTTTTATATCATTTAAGTGGGTGTCTTTTTTTATTTTTTTTGCTTCGGTATTATTACCATTAATTTTCATTGCTATGGCTTGTATAACAGGGTCAGCAACCAGTATTTCTTCCAAATAACGATTGGCGAAAATCTTCATTTGTTTTGTATCATTTAATTCAATGGAAAGAAGGAGCAACCATCTGACAAGTACAGCATTATTGTATTCGGTATTTTTTTCTGCCTGTATCGCTTGCCGGAATGCCTTACTTAATCCTGTTCCTGTTTGGTAAGCCGTTTCAGCAATCAACTCATTTAGTTGCTCATTGTAAGCATCAATATCGATAAAAGAATACAGCCAGTCTCCTCTTTTTTCAGGTGAAATTTTTGAGGCTTCTTCTGCTACAGCATTTAAATAACTGAGAATAATAAAAGGGTCTTTATCAAGTTGTCTAAGTTTTTTTATATAATCCCGGCTTATTTTTTCATTCCCCAGCATTAAGTTAACATAGGCCAATGCGTTAATGGCATTAAGGTATGATTCGTCGGCATGAAAACATTTTTCATACTGTTGCAATGCCATTGGTAAGTTTTTTGTGCGGAAATAAAAATTACCAAGGCGGTAATATATTTTAGGCGACTGTGTATGCAATAACTGTAATTGCTGAAGAATTTTTTCGGCAGCCAGTGTATCACCTTTCTCCAGTAATAAGTCAGAAAAATCATTACCTGCATCAGTATCATAAGGATTTAGCCGTAGAACTTTCTGAAAATTTACTACCGCACTATCATATTGTTTTATCAATTTAAAATAATACGCCAGGTTGTAATGAGAATTAGCCGTACCACCGGAAGCTTCATTCCCTTTTTTAAACCAGTAATAAGCAGAATCAGCCCTTTTTTCATCAATCAGCAGGTAACCAATGCCTGCATAATACGATTCATTAAAAGGGTTTAGCCGGATGGCAATCCGGTATAAACTATCGGCAAAGAAAGTTGATTGATTGCCGGTTGAATATTCCCTGTAAAACTCTGCCAAGGCATAATAATTTTCTGCTTCGAATGGCATTATCGATATACTCTTTTTCAAAAGCTGTTCTACTTTATCGCCATCAGTTTTGTTATACAATTCACTCATATTGCGCAAGGCAAATGTGTAGGTAGGGTCAATTGAATCTGCGATAGCATAATATTTTTCGGCTTTGGAAGTTAGCCCCCGTTCTTTGTATATAGCTGCAAGATTGGAATAAGAGGTAGCCCAATCCCGGTTAAGTCTTTCTCTCACCGTAGTTTTTTTAAGGGTCAATGATTTATTAAAATAATATTCTGCTTCTTTTAGCCTGTCCATATCTAATAAGGTCACTCCAATATTATTATAACTCCACACATAGTTGCTATCGAGCTGCAGTACGGAACGGTGATAGTTTAACGACTGGTCATACTGATAAATTTTTTCGTATAAATTTCCTAATACATTTTTAGGATGGCTCCAGGTAGGAATAAGTTGTTCTGCTTTTTTTGCATACCAGACAGCACTATCATATTTATGCTGGTAGTCCATAAGGTAACTCATGGTAACATAAATATAGGAGGCCCTGTTTTCAAGAGCCAGTGCTTTTCTAAGCAATTGTTCTGCTTCCGGGTAGTATTCATAATTTTCATAGCGGATATAGCTGTACGCTTTATGAAAAGATTCCATCACCTGGTTATTTTTTTGCGTGGATCATTCTCAGGTAACAGGCTGTCGGCAAGTGCAGCATCCAGCCCCGCTATGTAGTATACAGCAGCAGGTGGTTGTTCGCTTTTTCCTTTCAGGTATTCATTTAGTACTAACTGGCTGCGGGTTTCCAGTATTTCAGCGAGGTGATTTTGGAGACTAAGTTGGAGGTCTTTTGCTTTCACAGAATTCATCCCACGCAGTTGTTTTATAATACCCAAACTGCTTGAATCATTACCATTTAATTTTTCTTGCAGTAAAAAATAATTATACCTGTTTATGTATTGCTGTAAGGAAGTGAGATCGAGAGTGTCTTGATTACCTGTACCTCTGCCAGCGAGGTAACCATCATATTTTTTATTTCTGAAAAATGCCAGGGCATTAGCTTTATTGATTGGAGATACATTTGCCATTACTTGTTGTTCATCTGGTGCAGTCATTACCGGGTTTTGTTTTCCTTTGGTGGCGGCAGACACCCTGTTCTTTACCCAACTGCTCAATTCATCTATTGTTACTTTATTATCTGCAGGCTCATCAGCCAAACCCATCATGCCCTGTACGAGGTACCAGGTAAATAAACCATGACCTACAGAATCGGCTTCATAAGAAAATTCATTTATACCACAGCCGAGAAGCTTAGCAATTTTATTAAAGCTACCGGCAATATTATCCTGTGCCTTAAGGATACCATCTTTATGTAAATCATATCCTGAATGACAGGCATCCATTATTAATGATACTTTCACTTTTTTATTATTGGCAAGCCGGTTGGTGTACAGCTCAAGGTCACTTAGTTTTAATGTGCCCGCGGTGCCGTGATAGTTTCGGGAGTCGGAAGCATCCCAGGCAAGAAAAAAAGCTTCATCAAAATCGGCTACAGTCTGTACATCACCATGCCCGGCAAAATATAAAACAAGTTCATCACCGGCCACCAGCCACTTCATCAGATCAATGATAGAATTATAAATTCTTCCCGAAGTAGCCGCCGTGTCAGGCAGGATAAAAATATTTTCTTTGGGAAAGCCCCTCACATCGGCAAGATAATTTGAGAATAGTGCAGCATCTTTATTAGCATATTTGAGAGTTAGTTTTTTGCTACTGTAATCCGATATGCCAATAATTAACGCAGCCTTACGGTTTCCTGAGTCGCCTTTTAGCGGGGAGTTCAATGAATTATTGTAGGGTTTTACAATAAGCCCTCTTTCCTGGGCCTGCAAACCGGTAATAACATAAACTAATACAAACAGGGCCAGAAATTTACGCATAGAGTATGCTGAGGTTGTTCTTTTTATATGGATAAATATAGTGAACTATTCGCTTGTAATGCAATAGCGTTTGCTTTAACTACTCAGATACCAAAAACCTTTTATTACATAAATATCTATTCATTTAATTAAAAAAAATCTGAAATATTGTTTCTGTACTTTCGTATTACAATAAATAAACATGAGAACAGCTATTATAACAGGGGCTTCGGGTAATATGGGACAGGCAGTGGTCAAAAAATTTTTAGCAGCTGAATACCGGGTTGTAAGTACCATTGTTCCGAATGATCCTTCTGGAATCGATATTAAAGGAAAAGATTTTGAAACAGCTATTGTTGATCTTATGGATGAAAAAGCTACCCAGCAATTTGTTGAGTTTGTTACAGCCAAACATGGAAGTATTGATGTGGCCATATTAACAGTAGGTGGGTTTACCTTAGGAAATATTACTGAAACTAAAACGGCCGATATTTTAAAACAGCACAAGTTAAATTTTGAAACAGCCTATAATGTAGCAAGACCTGTGTTTGTACAAATGATGCAACAGGGTAGTGGCCGCATTTTTTTAATTGGTTCCCGGCCGGGATATGATATGAAAAATAGTAAGGGCATGGTAGCGTATGGACTGACTAAGTCACTTATTTTCCGGTTAGCGGAGTTAATGAATGAAGAAGCAAAAGGAATGAATATTGTAACAAGTGTTGTTGTTCCTTCCACTATTGACACTCCGCAGAATCGTACAACAATGCCTGATGCTGACTTTAATAAATGGGTAAAACCAGAAGCTATTGCTGAAGTTATTTATTTTTATTGCACAGATGATGCAGCTGTTTTAAGAGAGCCAATAATAAAAATTTATAATAATTCGTAAAATATATTCATATTATAATAATATAGTTATAAGTGATTCAAAAGCAAATCATTTAATCTCTGTTACAAACGGCGATTTTGGCAAGAATTTTGCAAAATGGGGGTAAATCAAACTGTATTATTATGAAAGCAAAGTTTATTGCCCTTGCATCAGTTCTTATTGTTAGTATTTCATCCCGGGCCCAGATACTTCGTGTTGGCGTTAATCTTGCCAACGTAACTATTACCAATGATGGTGATATCGAAAGGAATAATATGCTAACCAGTTTCCAGGTGGGCTTCACCGGTAATTTAAAAATTGCTCCTTTCCTTTCTTTTCAACCCGGTATTTTATTTACTGGTAAAGGTTCTAAAACAGAATCAGGACAAACAACAGATGCAAATTATTACAGGGCTACCAGTAATCCTTATTATATTGAAATTCCTGCCAATTTTGTTTTTAAAACTCCCTCAGGACCTATTAAATTTTTTGCAGGTGCCGGTCCTTATCTTGCTGTTGGTGTTGCGGGAAAAAATAAAGTCGATGGAAAATTTTTCGGAACTTCTTTCAGTAGTGAAAAGAAAATTGAGTGGTCAAATGATGATCCTTCTACGTTAGATTATGAAGAGGGATCTGGATATGGCATTTTAAAACGTTTTGATTATGGCCTTAACGGAATAGCGGGTATTGAAACAAAAAATATTGTATTAGCTGCTAATTATGGTTATGGATTAGCCAAATTGCAAAGTGGTAGCAGCAGCAGTGCTGATGATAAAAATAAGCACAGAGTATTAAGTATTACAGTAGGAATTAAACTGTAGTGAATCCATATTCTATTTTCAGGCAGTGCTATTAATTAATGGCACTGCCTTTTTATTACCGTAAAAAAATTGATTATACTTTATCCTAAAGATGTGGTTACTGGGACCCGGTATTTATGAGTTATCTTGCAGCACAATCAATAATTTTTTATTTATGCGTTACATGAAATGGATGGGTGTTGCTGCTGCAATTTTATTAATCGTATCCTGCTT
>JBKJXQ010000297.1:0-3879 GCA_046716235.1 Chitinophagaceae bacterium | reverse complement strand
GACCAAGGCTTGGAATTACAAAAGACAAAGCGTTGGGCCTAACCGAGGAAGCCGGACTTCACCCGGCTCTTACCAGCTTCAAACAATTATACGATGAAGGAAATCTTTCAATATTAAATAACGTAGGTTATCCAAACCCCGATCGTTCGCATTTTCGAAGTATGGACATCTGGCAAACAGCCAGCCAGAGCAGTGAATATCTGACGAATGGCTGGCTGGGCAGATATCTTGATGCGCAATGCCACGGTTGTGATAAACCAACACAGGCTATTGAGATAGATGATGTATTAAGCCTTGCTTTAAAAGGAGAAAATGTAAAAGGAATCGCCGTAAAAGATCCGAAAAGATTATATGGCACTGCCAATGAAAAATTTTTCAGAGATGTGATGAAGAATCACCAGGATGAATCAGGAGAACAGCCAGTGGATTATTTGTACAAAACGATGGCAGAAACTCTTTCTTCGGCAGATTATATTTTTCAGCAAAGTAAAATGCATCCAACCAATGCTGAATATCCAAAAACAGAATTGGGAAATAGCCTGAAGACAATTGCTTCCTTAATTTATTCTGAAATCAATACAAAGGTTTACTATGTGTCGCTGGGAAGTTTTGATACACATATCAACCAGGATGCGCAGCAACAGCGGTTGTTTACTGAAATGAACGATGGAGTAAAAGCTTTCGTAAAAGACCTGAAAGCCCAGCACCGTTTTGATGATGTAATGTTATTTACCTTTTCTGAATTTGGGCGGCGGGTAAATCAAAATGCAAGTAACGGAACGGACCACGGTACTGCTAACAATATGTTCCTGGTAAGTGGCGGACTTAAACAAAAAGGTGTACTGAATGCCATGCCCGACCTCAGCAATCTGAATGAAGGAGATTTAAAATATAATGTCGATTTCAAAAATGTATATGCCACGGTATTGAAAAAATGGCTGAATGCGGATGATAAATTGATATTGACAAAGCAATATGAGTACCTCAACTTTATTTAAGATATTCTGATTGTTAGAGTTGATACCTTTTAAAAAGATGTCAATTCCCGGTTAACCCTATTTCACATTTCCCATCCATCTTTTAAGAAACGGAACAGTAAACATCAGTAATACGCCTATTGCAACTGCGGCCACTCCAATTTTTAAAATAACATCTGCATAATAAGGCAGTGATAATGTCGGGTCATTTTTTGCCAGTATATCTTCTGGTACACTCATTAACGAACCAATCTTTCCTGCCAGAAATTCGCCGATAGCGGAGGCAAAAAACCAGATGCCCATCATTAAGGAAACCATTCTTGCGGGTGATAATTTTGTTACCATTGACAAACCGATAGGAGATAAACAAAGCTCACCTAAAATAATAAAGAAGTAGCCCCACACAAAAGGCCATAAAGGAACAATACCGGTGGACTGGTTTGCCAAACAACCTAAATAGAAAACACAAAAACCTGCACCAAGGAAAATAAACGATAGTGCAAACTTCATTGGAGTACTGGGCTCTTTGCCTCTTTTATTAAGCCACGGCCATAGCGGTGCAACAATGAGGGTAAGAATAATCACCCATCCCGGTGGTAAAAAATTATTGATAGATAATTCGGGCAGGTCAATACCAAATAAAACCATTTTTGCATTTCGTTCTGCCAAAAGATTCATAGATCCTGCATTCTGTTCATACACTGCCCAGAATACAATGGAGAAAATAATCATGATCAGTGCAGCAAACAATTTTAGTTTGGATGCTTTTTCCATTTTTATGCCGATAGAAATTATATAAATCAGTGCAGTTAAACCAAGTCCAAACATAATATAATCCATCAGGTGGTACTGATGAAACAATGTAACTACCAATGGGACTATCAATAATGTGCCTCCATATATAAGATGTTCTGGTTTGATAAAAGCAAAGACAGGCTTTTTCAACGCTTCTCTATTGGGGGGCAAGCCTTTAGTGCCCAATGTTTTTTTCCCAAATAAAAAAACAATTAGTCCTAATGCCATAAATATTCCTGCCAGTCCAAAGCCATAATGCCAGTTTATCTTTGTTCCAACATAAGCACATAAAAATCCTCCGATAGCGGCACCAATATTTATACCCATATAAAAAATGGAAAAACCGCTATCTCTTCTCGCATCATTTTCGCTATATAATGTTCCTACAAGACTAGATATGTTTGGTTTAAAAAAACCATTTCCACAAATAATGAATGCCATGCCATAAAAGAAACTCCAGTCAGCAGGCAGAGCCAGAATAAAATGTCCCAACGTCATAAGGATACCGCCAAATAATACAGAACGTTGATAGCCGATAAAACGGTCTGCCATAAAACCACCGAACATAGGCATGGTATAAACTAATGCAGCGTACGAACCCAATATAGCATACGCTTTTGGATCATCATACTTTAATTGACTTACCATATAGGCAATCAATAAAGCTTTCATGCCATAAAAGGAAAAACGTTCCCACATTTCTGCGAAGAAGAGAAGATATAATTGTTTGGGGTGCTTAACTGAAGTGGTTGCAGGAGATTGAGCAGTTGACATTTTTTTGGTTATTTGTATACGATAATTAATTCACTCCTTTTTCTCTCATCACTTTATTCAGCCATTTCAATAATACAAATAAAAATATGGAAGCGGCTCCTAATAAAATAAAATTTAACCAGAAATAGTTTGCCTTATCATCATACTCATCCCACTTGCTGGCAAGGATACCACTTAATTTATTACCGATGGAAGTAGATAAAAACCACCCACCCATCATTAACGAAGTAATGCGAACAGGACTGAGTTTTGAAACTAATGATAGTCCCATTGGGCTTAAAAATAATTCACCAATGGTGATAACACCGTAGCTGCCGATAAGCCACCACACACTTACTTTTTCAGTACCGTTGTTGCCGACTTTAACAGCAGCCACCATTACTAATACAGATAAAGCTGATACTAATAAACCAAAGGCAATTTTTGTTGGAGTACTTGGTTCTTTTCCTTTTCGGCGAAGCCACGTAAAGAATGCAACCACCAATGGCGTTAATACAATTACCCAAAATGGATTAATGGACTGACTGAGGCTTGGCAGCCATGCTTTCACTTCTTCACCTTCTTTTGGTAATTTATCTTTTGGAACATTGATGAAATAAGAAGGATAGCCTAACTCTTTAACTTCTTTGCCTTCTGCTTTAATTTTCCGGAATTGATTATCCATTTTTACAACACTGTCTAATTTATAAGTTGTGTTCGCCGGTTTATCAGTTTGTTTAAACGTAGCTAAAAGACTGCCTGTTGTTCCGGTTACTTCTCTGTCTGTGTATCTGCTGGCCCAGGTATTTAAGGCAGAGCCATTTTGCTTAAAGATGGCCCAGAATAAAATCACCACAGCAAAAATAGAAAGCATAGCTCCCATAGCCGGACGTTCATCTTTACTACTGCGCATTAATAAAACTGTATAAAATGTAAGAACAGGGATACACGCAAAAATGAATGCATCAGTAGAGTTAGAATCGAAAATATAACCATCACCATTTATTTTCCAACCCATAAAACCAAAAATGATAGAAGGTAAAATAACTAATGCCAATATTTTCCACAGTGGCATATCACCTGGGTTCAATGGTTTTCGAATGTCATATTCTTTATAATGTTTAGTACCGGTAAGAAAAGTAATCACACCTATAAACATGCCCACACCTGCAGCGGCAAAAGCGGCACCCCATCCGATAGTAGTGTACAAAGCTGCCCCAAAGAAATTACAAACAAAGGCACCGATATTAATACCCATGTAGAAGATGTTATATCCTTCATCTTTCTGGTGCAGGTGTT
This sequence comes from Chitinophagaceae bacterium, assembly GCA_046716235.1. Lineage (GTDB taxonomy): Bacteria > Bacteroidota > Bacteroidia > Chitinophagales > Chitinophagaceae > JJ008. Next base: position 55 of record JBKJXQ010000297.1, on the reverse strand, counting down.
GCGGAGTAGAATATACATTACCAAGCAGCGTTGAAATATTCGGTTTGAAAAATCC
>JBKJXQ010000296.1:0-5851 GCA_046716235.1 Chitinophagaceae bacterium | reverse complement strand
AAACGTTCTTATTCAATTATTTTTTCTTTTGAATATTCTTGCCAAAAAAACTCCCGATTACACGAATAGCTTTGGCATAAACCTCTTTATTAAACAGCTGCGAATCTCTCATTGCCTTATAAGTTAGAAAAAGTCCTATTGGCACCAGCACAAAGGTAGCCAGCCACATTCCTGTAAAAGGAGTCAGCGTATTTTCTTTAGCAAATTTTTCGCCGGTAGTACTGGAAAAATAAAATACCATAAAAAAAATAATAGCAAATATGAGTGGTGTACCCAGCCCTCCTTTACGTATAATAGAACCAAGAGGTGCTCCAATCAAAAATAAAACAAGACAAGATAATGACAATGCAATCTTGCGGTGCCATTCAATCTTATGCTTACGCAGGTTTTTTTCTTTATCCTTAAATGTGGTGGTTAAAGATTCTGTGCTTAATCGTATAGAACCGGCAATAGTTTTTACATTTTGATCTACAAAATTCCTGGCAGAATCTGGTAATAAATCATCAAAGCTTTTTATTTTCTTTTTAAAAGTGGTATCCTTATCAGATTGTTTTCTCCAAACAGTATCGAGCAAAGCAGCAAAATGAAACTGGCGGATTATATCCTTTTCAATCTGTAGTTTAAACAATCTGTTTTCTTTTTCGAGTGAGTCAATTGTTTTATCCAATTGCCGCATACTGTACATCCTTTCATTATTCTTATTTACACTATCGGCAGTACGGCTGCTGAAACCCAAAGTACTCAGGTCAAATTGTTTTTTATACTCTTTGAAACCCATCCGTATAAATTCAGAATTTTTATTATCATAGACATTCCCTCTTTCCTCGTATCGCCAGCCGTCTTTCAGATTAAACTCCAGAAATCTTTTATCTTCAGTTACCCGCATGATTCCGCTTCTTGCAACCATAAAATTATCCTGCAATGAATTTCCCTGTTCATAAACAATCACATCTCTTATCACACTATCATTGGCTTCCTTTTTACCAATTTTAATGGAAAAGCCACTTATCTTATCGTAGAAAACGCCTTCCTTCAGATCAAAAGCTGGTTTTGCATACACTATATCTGCCAGCAATGTTCTTGACTTTAAATTGGCAACCGGAATTACAAAGTTGGAAAAAGTAAAGGCAATAGCAGATATAAGTATACTAACAAAAAAAATCGGCCGCATAAACCGCAGCAGTGATATGCCGGCTGCTTTAATAGCTACCAACTCAAAACTTTCGCCCAGGTTACCAAAGGTCATCAATGATGAAAGCAGGACAGCCAATGGCAGTGCTAATGGAACCAGCACAGCACTCTGGTAAAATATAAATTCAAAGATGACATTTGTACCGAGGCCCTTACCAACAAAATCATCTATGTACAACCAGAAAAATTGCATGACTAAAACCAGCAACGTAATAAAAAACGTGGCGATAAATGGCCCGATAAAGGCTTTGACAATAAGTTTATCTAATTTTTTGAACACCTATCTTTAGCTTATGAGTAAAGCAAAAATAGGGCTTTCGCAAAAGGAGACAGAACTCGTTATGGATGCCACATTTATTTTAACAAAGAATGCCATATTGGAAAAAGTAAAAGACCTTTTACTGGAGTTACAGGAAAAGCAAGAAAATTTTCTCCATCACCCCCAACTCTTTACTGCAGCTGATTATAAAAAAAAATCTCCCAAAATTTCGAAAGGAGAAAATTATAAAGGGCTGCCTTACCTGATGCTTGATTATCCAAGAATTTTTGACAACTCCACCATTTTTGCTATTCGCACCATGTTTTGGTGGGGAAATTTTTTTAGTCTTACCCTGCATTTATCAGGAGATTATAAAAAAAAATGGGAGGCAAAAATTGCTGCCGGATTTACAACGCTTAAAGAAAATAATTTTTCCTGTTGTGTAAATGACGATCAGTGGCAGCATGATTTTGAAACAGGCAATTACATACCCTTAACACAGCTGAACAAGGCTGCCTTTCAAAAGATAATCCGTAAAAAGTCTTTTATCAAACTGGCAACGAATATACCCCTGGCTCTGTGGGATGATGCCACAGGTATATTATTTAATAACTTCAAAAAAATAATTGAAATACTGGATGCTTAATTTCCGAGGCGGTGGAAAAGTTCTTTTACCTGGTAATCCCACAATCTGCTTTGGTCTTTAATATCTTTTTTCTCCGCAAAATCTTTTACCACCAAAATAGTTTGATTGGTAATTTCAGATTTTTCAATACTAAATTCAAAGTATTCTTCCTTGGGGGAAGTAAGCCAGTGAAAGCGGATATATTTATCATCTTCGCTTTCCATTACTTCGGCTTTTTCAAAAGAACCACTCCAGCCAAAATAAAAAATATTATCTCTTTCATCCACTTTTTCAGCAAACCATTCTCCCAAACCAGCAGGAGTGGCAAGAAAATCATATAAAATGGAAGGCGAACAGCGAACCGGAAATTCTAAGGTGTATAATTGTTTACTCATTCTTCAAGCGCCAAAAACGCAGCGATTAATGCAATAATAAAAAATAAATGACTTCGCCAAAGTATTTTTTTATTAATTTTTCCTGCTTGTTATAAATCAATAGCCTAATTATAAAATAAATAGCCCCCAAAATCGTTAAAAGCATGTCAAAATTTATTTGGCTCTCATTGGCAATTAGTTTAAATTGCCTTGAAGTTCAATAAGTTCTGAAAACCATTAAAACCCACGGTGGGTATTTTTAGAGTAATAAGGCAGACAACTTTTTTATTGTTAGCCCTTTAAATACACCATTTAATATTCATTCCTATGAGCATGAGACAACTAAAGATTACGAAATCCATTACCAATCGTGAATCTCAAAGCCTGGAAAAATATCTCCAGGAAATCGGTAAAGTCGAATTAATTTCCTCCGAAGAAGAAGTAAAATTAGCAACCCTCATTAAACAGGGCGACCAAAAGGCTTTGGATCGTTTGACCAAAGCAAATCTTCGCTTCGTGGTGTCTGTTGCAAAACAATACCAAAACCAGGGTCTATCATTACCCGATCTGATCAATGAAGGAAATGTGGGGCTTATAAAAGCCGCCCAACGCTTTGACGAAACCCGTGGTTTCAAATTCATTTCCTATGCCGTTTGGTGGATCCGTCAAAGTATTTTACAGTCATTGGCTGAGCAATCCCGTATTGTACGGTTACCTCTCAATAAAGTAGGATTGACCAACAGGGTTCAAAAGGCATTTTCGTTGTTGGAACAGCAATTTGAAAGAGAACCGTCTGCTGAAGAAATAGCTGATTTATTACAACTGGATCTTGAGGAAGTAACCGCAACGCTAAATATTTCATCCCGCCATATAAGTATGGATAATCCCATGTCTGAAGGTGAAGACGGCACCTTACTTGATGTGATGGAAAACCCCAATGCCGAAAAAACGGACGGCTTACTCGTTCATGATCAATCATTGAAAACAGAAATCGACAGATCGTTAAAAACATTGACCGAGCGACAAAAAGAAGTTATTTGCTTTTTCTTTGGAATAGGGGTAGATCATCCGATGAGCCTGGAAGATATAGGCGAAAGGTTTCACCTTACCAGGGAAAGAGTAAGGCAGATAAAAGACAAAGCTCTTACAAAATTGAGAGCTAACAACAAGTCAGGTCTGTTAAGATCATATTTAGGTGTATAATCACGGATTAACTGATTAAAAAAAGGATTGCGCTGAAATAAACTCTACACTACTTTATATTTGCATCAAATTTTAGAAGAATGTAACCTGCTTGGTTACATTCTTTTTTTGACAGAACACTATGGCAGTGCAGGATTTAAAATATAAAGACCTTACAGAAAAAATTATTGGTTGTGCAATGAAAGTACACCGCTACTTTGGGTCTGGTTTCCCTGAAGTAGTTTATAAAAAGGCACTGATAATAGAATTACGAAAAATCAATATTTCTTGTTTGGAAGAAGTGGTAAGAGACATTATTTACGATAATAAAGTTATCCATAAAAGAAGGTTAGATTTATTAGTTGAAGATGTTGTACTTGTTGAATTGAAGGCACTTAAAGAAGTGGATAACTCAGAGATGAATCAGGTACTGAATTATTTGAAAGTTTTTAAAATTGAAGTAGGATTGCTTTTGAACTTTGGCGCATCAAGTCTTTTTTTCAAAAGATATATTAATGCTTTAAACACCTAATCCCCGAAATCCATTTTAATCAGTTAATCCGTGATATATGTTTAATTCTCTCCAGGAAAAATTAGAATCTGCCTTCAAAAATCTTAAAGGCCAGGGCCGCATTACCGAGCTGAATATTGCTACCACATTAAAAGAAATTCGCCGTGCACTGGTAGATGCAGATGTAAACTATAAAATAGCCAAAGAGTTTACTGATAAAGTAAAGGAGAAAGCAACTGGAGAAAAAGTAATCAATGCCATTTCTCCAGGTCAGTTGATGACCAAAATTGTAAAGGATGAGCTGGCAGAACTGATGGGCGGACAGGAAGCCACTTTTAATGCCAAAGGCAATCCAGCTATTATTCTTATTGCTGGTTTACAAGGCAGCGGTAAAACTACGTTTAGTGGCAAACTGGCTCATTTCCTGAAAACAAAAAAAGGCCTCTCTCCTATGCTTGTAGCGGCTGATATCTATCGTCCTGCAGCAATGGAACAATTGAGAGTATTAGGAGAACAGATTGGTGTAGATGTACATATTGAACTGGAAAATAAAGATGCTGTTGACATTGCAAGAAATGCAGTAAAAGAAGCCCGTAGTAAAAATAAAAATGTACTCATTATAGATACTGCTGGTCGGCTGGCGGTAGACGAAGTGATGATGAAAGAGGTGGCTGATGTTAAGAATGCTGTTAACCCACAGGAAATTTTATTTGTAGTAGACAGTATGACTGGCCAGGATGCAGTTAATACAGCCAAAGTATTTAATGACAGGCTTGACTTTACCGGTGTTGTTCTTACCAAATTGGATGGTGATACAAGAGGCGGTGCGGCCCTTTCCATCAAATATATAGTTGACAAACCTATCAAGTTTACCAGCAGTGGTGAAAAGATGGATACACTGGATATATTTTATCCCGAAAGAATGGCGCAGCGTATCCTTGGCATGGGCGACATTACTTCATTAGTAGAAAAAGCCCAGGAACAGTTTAGTGACGCTGAAGCCAAAAAACTGGAAGCCAAAATCCGTAAGAATAAATTTGATTTTGCTGATTTCAAAACGCAGCTGGAGCAAATCAAAAAGATGGGCGATATGAAAGATATGCTGGGGATGATACCGGGTATGGGCAGCAAACTTAAAGACGTGGAAATAAATAACGACTCTTTCAAAGGCATAGAGGCCATGATAAACTCAATGACACCCGAAGAAAGGAGCAATCCCGACCTGATAGATGGGAACCGCAAAAAACGAATTGCCAAAGGCTCCGGAAAAGAAATAGCTGAAGTAAATGCCTTTATGAAACAGTTTGAACAAATGCGGGATATGATGAAAAACATGAATAAAATGAGCATGTTGGGCAAAATGATGCCGGGGATGAAAAAATAGTCCGGAGTTGTTAGTCTGAAGTCCGATAGACAGCCTACGATTCTATAAAAAGCATACAATTTTTTAAGCTCTGAAGTAATTTGGGATTTTAGTCTCTTTCTTCCGAGTTTCCGTCTTACGGACTTTCGGACTTAATTACTTTGCTTTTGTATTCTTCCAAATCAAGTGCTATCTTCGCCGTCCGGTTTTTACCGGACTTAACAATTATTGTTTAACAACGTTAAATTTCTATTTAATGTCAGCCAAAATCCGTCTTCAGAGACATGGGACCAAAAAAAGACCCTTCTACTTCATCGTTATTGCCGATTCCCGTGCACCCCGCGAC
>JBKJXQ010000295.1:0-2986 GCA_046716235.1 Chitinophagaceae bacterium | reverse complement strand
ATATTGGGTAATACTTGTACCCGGAGCTGTGGCTTTTGTGCTGTTGCTACAGGCCGGCCCGAACCTGTTGATTGGGATGAACCACAACGGGTGGCTGAAGCTATCTACCTGATGAAAGTAAAACATGCCGTCATCACCTCTGTTGACAGAGATGAATTAAAAGATGGCGGCGCAAGCTTCTGGCATAATACTATCAAAGCAATAAAAGCATTGAACCCTAAAACTACTTTGGAATCTTTGATACCGGATTTTAAAGGAAAGAAAGAAGATATACAGCCTATAATTGATGCAGCACCGGAAGTGGTGAGTCATAATATTGAAACAGCAGAAAGATTGACAAAACAAGTTCGTATACAAGCCAAATACTGGCGGAGTATGGAAGTGATAAGAATGTTGAAACAAGGTGGTATGAGAACAAAGAGTGGCATCATGCTCGGGCTGGGTGAAACAAAGGAGGAAGTGATACAAACTATGCGGGACTTGCAGGCCAATGGTTGCGATGTGGTAACGATTGGTCAATATTTACAACCTACCAAAAAACATTTGCCAGTTCATCGTTTTGTTCACCCCGATGAATTTGCTGAATACAGGGAAATAGGATACGACCTTGGTCTCGATTATGTGGAAAGTGGTCCATTGGTTCGTTCTTCTTATCACAGCGAACGCCATGTATTTGCAGGATTGGGTAGAAAGGAATGGGAGAATAGCCGGGAGCCTGTAATCAGAAATCATTAGTCCTTTTTATGCTGAAGTCTTGCTTAATATTTGTCTTGTTTGTTATGGCAGGCGTTTTATTTTCAAATGTTTCTGTTGCCCAGTTAAAATGGCAGAATGTTGATTCATTGTATCAACCCCTGCCTGCTTCTGTACATGTTTATAAAACAACCGAACTGCTGGATGGCAAACCAAATATTGCATATTATGTAGAAGCAGGATTGAAAGATAAAAAATTAAATTTTACAGTTGATACTACATATAAGCGACGATTGACCCCTGCTAATTTTTATGAGAAAAATGAACAACCCTTACTGGTGGTAAATACTTCATTCTTCTCTTTCACAACAAATCAAAATCTGAACCTTATTATAAAAAATGGGAATGTAGTTGCTTTTAATGTTGAACAGTTCAGAAAAAGTAAGTCAGATACTAGTCTAAAAATACCTGTCTTTGGCAGTGCTATCGGGATAAACAGAAAACGAAATGCAGATATAGCATGGATACAAACAGACAGCACAAAAAAATTTGCAATGGCCATTCAGCAGCCGGAAGCGACCCGGAGAAATGTACGAAGAAGAACGGACAGAAGTAACGTTCAAGCCATAACAAAGAAATCATCTCCTTTCTTTCAATTATGGAAAATGCAAACAGCAGTTGGTGGTGGTCCTGTTCTTCTACAAAATGGTGAAATTGAAATTACTAACGAGGAAGAATTAAAATTTACCGGTAAAGCAATAAATGATAAGCACCCACGCACAGCAATGGGCTATACAAAAGATAATAAACTTATTGTTTTAGTAATTGAAGGTCGTAATCCTGGTAAAGCAGAAGGTGCAACGCTTACACAGGAAGCACAAATTTTCAAAGATCTTGGCTGTTGGGAAGCTATTAACATGGATGGAGGAGGCAGCAGTTGTATGCTTATAAATGGTAAAGAAACTATAAAAGTTTCCGATACTTCCGGGCAAAGACCTGATCCAGCGGTCTTTATCATAAGTAAAAAGAGATAAGGGATTTTACGGTGGAAAAAAATGGCTCTATTAAGTCAATCATATTTCTGTTTGGCATGATTTTGTCAATAAGAGTCGAAAATGATTTATATGAAAAAAATCCTATTGCCCCTTTTATTATGTTCTGCTCTGATCGCTGTTGTTTTTGTAGCCTGCTCTAAGGAGGATTCTTCAAAGAATACTACTGTTAAAGTACGTTTAACAGATAATCCTTATAATGCTCAGGAAGTTAATGTTGACATCCAGCAGGTTAGAGTAAAGTTTAGCGAGGACTCTATTAATGGTTGGACAGATCTTACGACTAATGCTCGTGTTTACAACCTTTTAGGCTTACAGAATGGAGTAGATACATTGTTAGCAGTAGGTACCATTCCAACAGATTTTGTAAAAGAAATCCGTTTTGTACTTGGAACCAACAATACAATTAAAATAGCCAATGTAGTTTATCCTTTAACTATTCCCAGTGGTTCTGAGTCGGGCCTTAAAATAAAAGTGAACAAGAAACTTAATGCTTCACTTGATTCATTATTGATTGATTTTGATGCCGCATTATCTATTCATCAAACCGGAAACGGTAGCTATCAATTGAAACCTGTTTTAAAAATAAAATAAAATAAAGCATTCGATTTCTATGATAACATTAAGCCCCTTAACCGGGGCTTTTTTTATAATATTGTTAATGCTTTTAAAATACATCCTATTGTCTTTAAAGTGACACTAATCAACTTTTTCATTTATGTAGCTTAGCAATATGAAATGGATAATAATTATAGTAATCACAGCAGGAATTATAGGCTTAAGTTTTATTTCTAAAAATAGGCCTCGTAGCAAACAACACAAATCAGTATCATTATCAAAGAATATTACCGGGAGCTATGCTCCTGTGGCCGTCCTGGAATTATTTACTTCTGAAGGTTGCTCAAGTTGTCCACCAGCAGATGATTTATTACCACAGTTAACAAAACTTGATGATAACATTATATCCCTTTCCTTTCATGTGGATTACTGGAATCGCCTGGGATGGACGGATCCTTTCAGCAGCAGTGAATATTCAGAACGGCAAAGGGATTATGCCAGGCAGTTGAATTTAGAAAGTGTTTATACACCGCAATTAATAATTAATGGCGAATATGAAATGTTGGGCAGCAATAGGAGCCAGGCCGAAGCAGCTATAAAAAAATCGTTGAAAGAAAATGACCAGTTGCAACTTAGTATTACAGATGTAAAAAATGTAAATAATAAATTACAATTTACCGTTC
>JBKJXQ010000294.1:0-8678 GCA_046716235.1 Chitinophagaceae bacterium | reverse complement strand
CCATTTGATTGCTGCTTCAATAATATCAAAAAAATTATGCGGAAGAATTATTGTAGACAGTCCCACTCCAATGCCATCAGCACCCTCTGCCAGCAGCAAAGGAAATTTCATAGGCAAGGTAACCGGTTCATTTTTTCTGCCATCATAACTCAGTTGCCACTGGGTTGTCTTTGCATTAAAAGCCACTTCCAATGCAAACTTGCTAAGTCTCGCTTCAATATAACGGGCTGCTGCCGCATCATCACCTGTTCTTACATCGCCCCAGTTACCTTGTGTGTCTATCAGCAAATCTTTTTGTCCCATGTTCACTAATGCATCGCCAATACTGGCATCGCCATGGGGATGATATTGCATCGCTTGCCCTATAATGTTAGCAACCTTATTGTAGCGGCCATCATCCATTTCCTTCATTGCATGAAGGATGCGGCGTTGTACAGGCTTCAATCCGTCTTCAATGGCAGGAACGGCTCTTTCCAGAATAACATACGATGCATAATCAAGAAACCAAGTCTTATACTGACCATGCAAACCATTATCGTTAGCTCCTACTTCTGATATTTTATTTTTTGCTGCACTCATTATTTTTTGAAAAATCTTTTATAATTAACCTTCAATTGAATTTTCTTCGGAAATTACTTCTGCTGTCTTTCCATCCGCCAACTTCACATCAAAATCTTTCCATCCTTTATTTATATCCCCCGTTGTTTCAATTTTATCCTTGCTGATTAAATCTTTCATCCGCCACATCAAAAACACATCACCGGTTTTTATTTTCATACGGTGCAATGTGTTACTCAACACTCTTGTTGCTTTTTGCCATTCCCCGGTAATATTTTTCAAAATTTCACCATCATAAAAACTCTCCTCTTTTCCTCCAATCTTTTTGCCACCTTCCAGTATTCTCACCACCGCATTTTCCTCTACTATCTTTCTCCATTCATCCGGGTCTATTTCAAATTCACTTAATGTGATGGGTCTGGATAATTTTTTTGCTTTAATAAATTCTTTCGGCTGTATTTCATGCAACCAGGATGGATAAAATATCTGCCCTTTTTCATTGATAAAAGGAAGATTGTTAAGATAAAGAATCATCACCCTTCCCTGATATTCCCTGAACTGTGGCATCAGCCAATAATATCCCATCACATCATGCTGGTTTTGCCCCATCCAGATCCAGAGTTCTTCCTCAGGATTCTCATCCAGTTTTAATTTAATCTGCTTTACCGTTTCCCGGTCATCAAAACTTCCTGCCACTTCCACACTGTATGGAGAACCGGACAGCAAACTCTTCCACCATTCCAATCTTGACTGCCAGCCTTCTTCCGTGTCAATATTAGCTAATGGCCCTACAGCAAAATCATCTTTGATTTGAATAACCCCGCCGGTCAGCGTTCCATCCATTTCAATTACCTGTTTCATCAGGTTAACTTCATTCTCATTAAATACTATATGTATCATTTTGAATTGTTATTAGTCGTTGGTTGTATTATATAATAAACACAGGTTGTGAAAAAATTCCGTAGAAATGGAATAGCTTTAATAATAATTGACTGCCGTTTTGGTTTCCAGCCAAACTTCCACTCGTAAATCGGGTTTAGCAGATAATGTCTTACATGAAATAATTTATATCCTTCTTCATTGGAAATCTTTTCAAAACGTTCTATGCTGATCCCTGTTTCTCTTATTTCCATCATTTCATCCACATTTTCTTTTTTACTTTTAAGAATCCATCGGTAAATTCTTTTGGGCAACAAATGTATATATGGTAATCTTGAAATTGTTGACCTGCATATTTGCTGGTGGCCGCCAAACGGCATGTACCACGGCGGAAAGCCAAAGAATACAATGCCGCCAGGCTTCAAAAAATTTTTCATCCATCTAATTAACTTTGGCTGATCATGTATGTGTTCAATTACATCCTTAAGTACTATAATATCAAACAGCCCGTTAAAGTCTTTCTCCATATCCACCTGGTAAATATCTTTTATTACAAACCGCAATCTTCCGGCTGCTATATCTTCCGGCAAAAACTTTTGTGCATCCCCTATTCTTGGTGCATCCAGCTCCACACCCACTCCGTTACATCCCTTATTAATAAAAGCTTTTAATACACCACCTTCACCACATCCAATTTCAAGTACCCGCATTCCCGGTTTTAACGGAAATTTTTCTTCTATAAAAGGAATTACATACTTCTCAGCATTTAAAACCTGTATGTCAAAATATTGTTTTCTATCCGCATGAAACTCAAACATTCCTTATTTCTTTTAGTATACTCATCATTTACCGGTTTATTTATTCTTACTCATGCCGGAACTATACTCTTCACTTACCTCCTGGTTTTCAATCTTTTCTTTTATAATAAAGAGCGGCCTGTTTTTTACCTGGAAAAATACCCTCAACACATATTCGCCTAACAAACCAATAGACACAAACTGGAGACCGCTGAAAAAGATTAGTATAAATAACAACGAAGTATATCCCTGTGGAATGGGAGCATGCATAATAAACTTGGCATACATATTATAAAACAAGTAACCCATCGCAACCACAATAGCAACATATCCAATTCGCTTAATGAATTTTACTGGAAACTCACTGAAATTAAAAATACCTGAGTAAGCAAGACGAAGCAGTGCCCTGAAAGAATATTTTGACTTTCCTTTTGTACGGCTATCTCTTTCATATTCTATCCCTGTTTGAGAAAATCCTACCCAGCTTCTCATTCCTCTGATGAACCGGCTTTCTTCCGGCATTTTGCAAAGGATATTTGCTACTCTTCTGGAAATTAGAGAAAAATCACCACTATCAAGTGGCATTTTTATTTTTGTTATAGCATTAAAAATTCTATAAAAAAGATAATAAGTACCCTTTTTAAAATAATTTTCTTTTCTATTTTTTCTTACAGCGTACACCACATCATAGCCTTCCAGTAATTTATTATAAAACTGAGGTAACAATTCAGGTGGGTCTTGCAGGTCGCCGTCAATTATAAAAATAGCCTGGGCAGCATTGCAACAACTTAAACCTGCTGTTAAAGCAAGCTGATGCCCGAAATTTCTTGACAAAAAAACTCCCTGATATCTTGGATCTGCATAAGCCAGCACCCTGATTAAATCAGATGTGCCATCAGTACTTCCATCATCCACTAATACAATTTCTATAGCATAGTTTTTATTTTGCTCCATCACAGCATTCAACCGGCCTGTTAAAACTGGAAATACTTCTTTTTCATTATATAAGGGTATTAATATTGAAATTACCGGCTTCTCCATTTATTGCTTTATTTGAACTGAAAAGGTTGTTATTACAGCGCCACCTTTTGAAATACTAAAATTTGTATATCCATGTTAGTGCTTACTAATTCTCTTAAAAGTTTAAATTTAGTGGGTGCTGCATTAAAAAAATCCAGCGCTACTTTTCCGTAATTAGAAGCATAGTGTGTATCCCAAAAAATTATTGTACCCACGGGAGCTTTATTAATTGTTTCTACAGATACACCATTATACCCTTTTGAAAATTCCCACGGGTTTTTATCATAGAAATAAGTAAACAATGCTAAACTGGACAGCATTGGATATTTGGTTTCAAATTGTTGCTCTTTGCTCCATTCCACAATTTCTTTTTGTGCAGCATTTTCATCATCCTTTAGTTCCTTTGGCGATATTAATAAGGCCATTTGCAAAAGGGCCAGAAAAATAATTGTATATAAACGATACTTTCCGGTAATTATAAATAGCAAAACAATAGTACCCAATGTCAGTAACGGGAATATCATATTCTTTCCTTCTTCGGGATGAAATTTAACCCAATTATGCTCATAGCCCATATAAGCTAAGGCAAACAGAAATAAGGGAACCAATAAAATTAAAGAGAGGTTGTTCTTTTTTACTTCAGCCATTTTCTCAATACCGAGAGTGGCAGCTACAGCAAACAATGGTGATATGGATAACATATACCGCAGGTTGCCGCCGGTAGAAGGGCCAATTTGAAAAATAGTATCGTTAAAAACACAATGAATAAGAAAAAAATAACCAAGTGGTACAATAATAAAATAAGCTGGTTTTACTACACGTTGTATAGTGGTTTGGGATATATATATTAACAGGCCCACTACACAAACGGCACCAAATATAACTTCCGACATGATAAAATAATGTTCAAAACCCTGTCTTGGATATTTTGCTTTATAATCTTTTGCTGTTTCCGCAGACGAATGTAAAAGGTACAGCATATCACCCGTAGCAGCCCATCCCCACAGGGCATATAAAACCGGGAAAACACCGAGAGCTAAAAACGCAATGTATTTTTTCTTAATAAACAAATACACTCCATATATCATCAACAGGTAAATAAATTCCTGCCTTATTAAAAAGACAAACGAAATTAAAAGGGCTGAAACAAAAAACTTTTCCTTTGTTGCAAAGTATACACTCAGAATAATTAAAAAAGCAGTAGAGATTTCAGAATAATTTTTAAATGCCAGGTAAAACCATAATGGCTGGCTAAGTAATAATATCTGCCCTATCACCGGCCATTTACCATCATAAAGTTTTATTACTTTGGCAGTAAAAAAACCTGTAAAGGCAGCAAATAAACAATTAACAATAAGGACGCAATCCTTTCCCACTAATGCAGGCAATGCATACAGGATTTTCCAACCGGCTTTTGGCCAGTTTCCCAATACAGAATTAGGATCATGCCATATAGCTTTCATATTCATATACTGGGCACCTTCTTCTCCCTGGTAAAAACTGGTATGAAAAAAAGAAAAAATATAATACAGCACAAATGAAATAAAAGTAAATAACCAAATCCCTTTATCGCTGGCAAAGAATGTTGACACTTCACTACCTGTAGCTGGTAGTATTTCAATGGCCGCAGCCCGTACAGGACCTTCCTTTTGATTTTTTTTCCCCTTTTTAGTACTCATCTCAGTTTTTTTATTAAATGAAGTGCTACCGAAATTTAATTATCGTTGTCTGCTCCATCAACTGTTACCGGGGCATCCATTTCTACTTTCAGGTTATTAATAATGAATTCCTGCCTGTCGGGTGTATTCTTGCCCATATAATATTCCAGCAGTTGCTGAATATGCTCCCCTTCTTCTACTCTCATTAATTGCTTTCGCATTCCATTACCGATAAACTGTCCGAACTCATCCGGGCTTATCTCTCCCAATCCTTTAAATCTTGTTACTTCAGGTTTTGTTCCCAGTTTCTTCATTGCTTCCTGCTTTTCCTGCTCGCTGAAACAATATATTGTTTCCTGTTTATTCCTCACCCTGAACAAAGGTGTTTCCAACACATACACCTTCTCATGCTTCACCAGGTCAGGAAAAAATTGAAGAAAAAAAGTCATTAACAACAAACGAATATGCATACCATCAACATCAGCATCTGTAGCTATTACTACATTATTAAAACGAAGCCCTTCCAATCCTTCTTCAATATTTAAAGCATGCTGAAGTAAATTGAATTCTTCATTTTCGTACACTACTTTTTTTGTCAGGCCAAAACAATTCAAAGGTTTACCGCGGAGACTGAAAACCGCCTGGGTCTGTACATTCCGGGCTTTGGTAATAGAACCGCTGGCACTATCCCCCTCCGTAATAAATATAGTTGTTTCTTTTTGCGTAGCCACATATTCTTCTTTGCCTTTTACTGGCGGCTCATCATCTAAATGATAACGGCAATCACGGAGTTTACGGTTATGCAGATTTGCTTTTTTAGCCCTTTCGTTCGCCAGTTTTTTTATACCCGCCAGTTCTTTTCTCTCTCTCTCACTTTGCTCAATCCTTTTTTTCAAGGCATCTGCTACCATTGGGTTTTTATGCAGATAATTATCCAGCTCTTTGGCAAAAAAATCACCCACAAACTGTTTCATACTCTGCCCACCCTCTTCTATAAATTGCGAACCCAATTTTGTTTTAGTTTGCGATTCAAATACAGGTTCCACCACTCTTACTGAAACTGCTGCCACTATCCCCGTTCTTATATCAGACGCATCATAATCCTTTTTGAAAAAGTCCCGCATTGTTTTTACATACGCTTCACGAAAAGCCTGTTGGTGAGTACCCCCCTGCGTGGTATGTTGTCCGTTTACAAAACTGTAATTATCTTCCCCGTACTCATTAGTATGGGAAATGGCTACTTCAATATCATTTCCACTTAAGTGAATGATGGGGTAACGGATTTCATCTTCATTGGTTTTGCGTTGCAACAAATCCAGCAACCCATTCTTGCTTACAAAGCTTTTACCATTGAAAACTATTTTTAGCCCTGCATTTAAAAAACAATAATTCCAGATTTGATTTTCTAAAAACTCCGGGAGAAATTTGAAATTTTTAAAGATTGTTTCATCAGGAATAAATGTAACCAATGTACCATTACTGTCACCCGTTTTTGCTTCCTTATATTCTTTTACTAAAACACCTCTTTCAAATTCAGCTGTTTTTTCTTTGCCTTCCCGAACCGCCATTACTTTAAAATAATAGCTCAGCGCATTTACAGCTTTGGTACCCACTCCATTCAATCCAACCGATTTTTGAAAAGCCTTGCTATCGTACTTGGCACCGGTATTTATTTTACTCACCACATCCACCACTTTTCCTAAAGGGATACCACGGCCATAATCCCGGACAGTCACTTCCTTTCCTTCAATTGTCAGTTCCACCGTTTTTCCATGGCCCATGGTATATTCATCAATACAGTTGTCCATCACTTCTTTCACCATTACATAAATACCATCGTCAGGTGATGCACCATCCCCCAACTTCCCGATATACATACCCGGTCGCAGACGGATATGTTCTTTCCAGTCGAGAGATTTTATACTATCCTCATCATAATTAAAGAGATTCGTTTCTTTTTCTTTTGCCATATCTTCTTTTGGGTAAGTTTAAACTACCCTTGATTTTTATAAGTTATCCGCAACTTTTCGATGGGTACGAAAACGAAGCCATCCTTTCAGCCCTATGTTTTTAGTATTTTTATTGGCGATCTTCCGGTTCATTGAGCATCGTCCCTTGCGTCGCTCCATTCATCGTTCTCTTCACTACTCATCAAATAACCTCTTCGGGCAAATATAACAAAACAGCTTTAGGCTTAAAGCTTCAGAGTTATTCACCTACTGTGAATAAAAAAATCATTAACCCAACCGGCAAAAAGCTTTTCCGGTTTTTTACTGAATTATACTTTTTTTATGGACAGGAATTGGCAAAATAAAAATTTATCGTAACTTATCTTTCTAAATTTCAAATATGAAAAAAATAGTAGTGATTTTTATTTTATTAGCCAGCCTTACTGCTGTTGCTTTTGCCAGTTTTAATAATAAGAGTAAAAAAGCTGATACTGAAAAAAAGATGGAGAAAAAGAAGAAAGATTGCGGCCATAAATGTGTGTTCAGCTAAGTATTTTTTTTAAAAGGCATCTCCTTTTATATATTCTTTTCCTTCGTTAACACAAGACGGTTTCATTTAAAACGTCCTGTTTTTGGGTATTTATATATCCGTAATTTGACTTTTGTACATCAATGCAAAGTACTGATAATCAGTGTTTAAAATAATTTTATTCGCCCACAAAAATACCTTTTTAAAAAAAATTCTTTCTATCAACTCTTCCAAAACCGTATTTTTGTCAAGCTACTGACCCGGCAAATTTCTTCACTCAACTATTAATAAAAACTTATAAACAAGGGTAATTATGTACTCTTACGATCTGCTGGAGACCGGTTGCTACTACCTGGTAAAAGAAAAAGAAGATTCCCCTGTTACTATGATAAAAGTAGCAGTAGTGTCAGATCATTGCCTTTTTATTCAACGGTTTGACGAACCCCTGGAAACACAGTGGAAATTAAAAAAGGATTCCCTTCATGATATTATTGAATGCCTGAATGATGAAATGGTGAAATCCTGGGAAACCCATTTCCGTAGTAACCAAGATGCCTTTTATGAAGAAGATGACGAAGTATAAACTCATTTCCTTTCTTCAATAATTTTTAAAAAGTAGCCTGCAAATATTTTTTATAAATCCTCCTAAGGTGATTGAAAATGAGTATTTTGTTGTTCTAATTTTTTATCTATGAAAAGAGATTTTTTTTCAACACTCTATACTCTCTTATTTACTATTTCCTTTTCCATTAATCTTATCGCTCAGCCTATTGCAACTGAGAATAAAAATGATCTTCCTACTGACTACCTGACTGCTGACTTTCATGCTGGCAGACGAAATGCGATACGGGAGATAATGCCTGGCAATTCTGTATTGGTAGTCTTTGCTTATCCTACCCGTACATTTTCTAATGATGTAGAATATTTATATCATCAAAATCCTGATCTGTATTATTTCAGTGGTTACAAAGAACCTCATTCTCTTTTATTGATTTTTAAAGAAGAGCAAACTGATTCATCCGGTAATAAATACAAAGAACTGTTGTTCGCACAGAAAAAAAATCTGCAAGCAGAACAATGGACAGGAAAAAGATTGGGTGCAGATGGAGCCAAAGAGAAGCTGGCAATAAAAAAATCCTATAATGCAAGCGACTTCAATAATTTTCCTATTAATTTTTCAAAATTTAATAAAATTATTTATGACCAGTTTCCAATTGATGTTCCTAATTCGACGGACAATGCTGATTTGTTTGATTTGATTGAACAATTCAAAAAGAAATCATCCATG
>JBKJXQ010000293.1:0-4746 GCA_046716235.1 Chitinophagaceae bacterium | reverse complement strand
ATTGATGCCCTTGAAATCATTTTAAAAAGGAAATGCAGGAATGATGTGCAGATAGTTGCCAGCAGCAATTCCCCTAAGCTTGGCAAATCATTAATAGAGCAACATCATCCTGACGTGGTTTTCCTGGATGTGGAAATGCCCGGCATGAGCGGCATTGACCTGGTAAGATCATTTTCAAATCCTGCATTTCATGTGGTGTTTGTGACCGCATATGATGCCTATGCTATTGAGGCCCTGCGGCTCAGCGCCATAGATTATTTATTAAAACCCGTGGAAGCGGATGATATATTAAATGTGGTGGCAAAAATAAAAACGGAGATCAGGAAAAATGAAAACCTTCTCGGCTCTCAGATTCAAAATCTTGAAAAATTTTTTGCACAAAACAATATTGCGTCTGAGTCCAGAATTGGTATTGCCATGGCAGACAAAATCGTTTTTGTGAATATTTCCGATATCATTTATTGTGAAGCAAGTGGAGTTTATACCAATATTTATTTAGAGGACGGGAAAAAAATAGTGGCCTCCAAACCCCTGGGTGATTTTGAATCACAGCTTTCCACACATAAATTTTTTCGTATTCACCATTCCACACTTATCAATTTGAATCATATAAAGGAATTTCAGCGATTCAATGGAGGTTATGTAGTGATGCAAAACGATGCAAAGCTTGAAGTGAGCCACCGAAAACGGAAAGATTTTTTAGATGCGATTGAAGACTCCGTTGTGTAATTATTCCTTACACCTTTACTTAGAAATCAAAACGCTGCAGATTATCAAATACATATCCATTTTAATTTTAGCTACTTGCCCGCAGTAAGGATCAGCGGGTATTCACAGGAAATTACTTATATATCACTCAACTAAAGAAAATATTCCAGATTTTTTTAAAGAAGACCAATTAATTTAATCAATCAAATATAATTTTTACCTTCCATCCGTTTTATTATCAACTTTGTTTCTTTTGATAGCCAAGGCTCATTTTTTTTTATCATCTTGTGCCAAATCAAATCTCACCAATCACAAGTGAAGAAGTTGTACCCGTTGTCTTTGCTTTTTTTATTATTTGTGCAAATGGCCACTGCACAGGATATTGATGTTTCCAAATACAAAGAACAATATCAGATTTCGGTTAAAAAAATCACTACGCCCATCAAATTGGATGGCGACTTAGATGAAACCGACTGGCAGCAGGCTCAGGCTGCTACTGATTTCTGGTTGAAGCTTCCCCGGGATGATGCAAAAGCAAATCATAAAACAGAAGCAAGAGTATTGTATGATGATAAGTTTATTTATTTCGGGATCACCGCATACGACAGTTTGCCACTGATTGGTCAATCATTAAAAAGAGATTCCCGTATAAGAGAAAATGATGGAGTTGGAATTATGCTGGATCCTTTTGGTAAAAAAACCAGTGGCTTTTATTTTACAGTTACGGCCTATAATGTACAGGCGGACGATGTATTAAGTGGCGGTAACAACGAACTTTCTTTTAGCTGGGATAATAAATGGTATTCTGAAGTAAAAAGATATCCTGATCATTATACCGTGGAGATTGCTATCCCTTTTAAAACACTCCGATACGATAAAAACAGTAAAGACTGGGGCATCAATTTTATCCGGAGCGATAAGAAAGCAAATGAATTTCATACCTGGACAAGAATACCGGTAAATTTTTCAAGTGTAGACCTGGGCTATCTTGGTTCATTGATTTGGAGTGAGCCGCCTCCTACTCCCGGAAGCAATATTTCATTGATACCTTATATTACCGGGAACGCTACGCAAAACAAGGCAAATAATAAAGGCACCCAGGGAGATTTTGATGCGGGGCTTGATGCAAAAATTGCTTTGACCTCTTCGCTTAATCTTGATCTTACCCTTAATCCCGATTTCTCGCAGGTAGAAGTGGACAGACAAGTTACCAACCTTTCAAGGTTTAATATTTTTTTTCCGGAACGTAGAAATTTTTTCCTGGAAAATAGTGACCTGTTCTCCAACTATGGCATTCCACCCATCCGACCATATTATTCAAGACGTATCGGCCTGGATCCTGATGGTAATCCATTACCCATCATTGCCGGGGCAAGAATAACCGGCAATGTGGCGGCAAGAACAAGGGTTGGATTGATGAGCATGCAAACAAAAGCCAGCGGTAAGTATGCCGGGCAAAATTATTCTGCTTTAACTGTGCAGCAACAAGTGCTGAAAAGAACAACCATTAAAAGTTACTTTTTTAATCGCCAGGGGTTTTTTGATGAGCAGCATAAACTTACTGCCCCCATTGAAAAATTTGGCCGTAATGCTGGTGCAGAAATAGCTTATCAAAATGAAAAAGGTGAATGGCAAGGGTGGTTGGGTTATCATCTCTCCATGAAACCGGGAATTTCGGATAAAAATATTTTCTTTAATTCGGGCGGGGGATATTTCGGAAGATCTTTTACTTCATTGATTGATTTTGATAACGTCGGTACTAATTATTATACTGACATAGGTTTTATTGGTCGTATTGAAAATTACGATGCATTCCGTGATACGATAATCCGGGTAGGATTCCGGCAGTTCTTTAATCAAAATTCTTACCGGATACTTCCTAAAAAAGGCAATATCAACCAGCACCGCATTCAGCTGGAAAATTTTTTTGTATTCAATCCCAATGGCTCGTTTAATGAAAGAAATAATAGACTGAACTATGATCTTGAGTTTAAAAACACCGCCAGTTTTGAATTCCGTTTTACTACATCACAGACTAATCTCCAATTCCATACATCTTTTACCGATGGTGACCCATTACCTCCCGGTAAATACCTCTATAATCAATTTACCACCCGATATTCAACAGATACCCGGAAAATGTTTTCGTTCAAAACAGGAATGACAGTAGGTAAATATTATTCCGGAAAATATCTGCAATATTCAGCTGAGGCAACTTTCCGAAGACAGCCGTGGCTCACTATTCAGCTGGATGTTGAATATAATAAACTCGATTTTGCTGAACCTTACGGAAAACGAAACTTATTTCTGCTGGCACCAAGAATAGAAATAAATTTTTCGAACAAAATATTCTGGACCACTTTCATGCAATATAATACCCAGCGCAATAATTTTAATATTAATAGCCGTTTACAATGGCGGTATAAACCTGCCAGTGACTTTTTCCTGGTATATACTGACAATTATTACAGTGACCCATTTCTTAAAAATAAAAACAGGGCATTGGTGTTTAAGTTAAATTATTGGTTGAACCTATAAAGAGGAGTTGTCAACAATTGCACGACAATAATTTTACATTTTATGTTTCTGCTAAATTGTTAGAACTTACAATAACAAAAAAACATGCATGAGTACTAATCGTAGAAATTTTCTCCGTCGTCTTGCTGTTGGTGGTGGTGTACTGGCTACGGGCATCCCTTCTTTTGCCAACGTAATGGGAACTACAGATGAACAAATGGATCGTTCAGCCGAATTGGAACGTACCGGGCAACGATTTAATATGTGTGGTTATGCTGCACCAAAAATTCCAATCGTTCGAATTGGTATTATCGGCCTGGGACAAAGAGGCTCGGAAGCTGCTGAACGATTAAGCTATATAGATGGAGTGGAAATAGTAGCTCTTTGTGATAAATACCCGGACCGGGTTGCTAAATCACAAAAGACACTGGAAAAAATGCAAAGACCCAAAGCAAAAGAATACAGTGGTGAAGAAGGATGGAAAGCTTTATGCGAAAGCAATGATATTGATTTGGTGTACACTCCTACTCCCTGGCATTTACATACTCCAATAGCCATACATGCCATGAATAATGGCAAGCATGTAGCAACAGAAGTAAATGCTGGTCTTACCATTGATGATTGCTGGCAGCTGGTAGAAACATCTGAAAAAACAAAAAAGCATTGTATGATGCTTGAAAATTGTTGCTATGATTTTTTTGAGTTACTCACTTTGAATATGGCCCGGCAGGGTTTGTTTGGAGAATTAATACATGCTGAAGGTGCCTATATCCATGACCTCAGTAAAGATTGGCTATTTAATAAAAATGCTTACGCTGATATGTGGCGGCTAAAACAAAACTTTCAACACAATGGCAATCTATATCCCACACATGGCCTGGGCCCCATTGCCCAATGCTTAAATATAAACAGGGGTGATAAAATGGATCACCTGGTAAGTATGAGTACCAATGATTTTACACTGAATAACCTGGCTAAAGAAATGGCAACAAAAGACAGTTTTTTTTCAGAATATACCAATAAGCCTTACCGCGGAAATATGAATACCAGTATCATCCGCACTTACAACGGCAAAACGATTATGCTGCAACATGATGTATCATCGCTTCGACCTTATTCAAGACTTCATTTAGTAAGTGGTACGAAAGGTGTTGCACAAAAATATCCCGGACCTGAACGTATTGCATTCGGGCATAGCTGGATTAAAAAAGAAGAGTTAGATGAGTTGTATAAAAAATATGCCCCGCCTATTATAAATCATATTGGTGAAATAGCTAAAGAAGTAGGTGGTCATGGTGGTATGGACTTTATTATGGATTGGCGGTTGATTGATTGCTTACGCAATGGTCTGCCACTGGATCAGGATGTATATGATGCAGCAAGCTGGAGTTCTATTTTCGCTTTAAGCGGCAGATCGGTCGCCAAAAAATCCAGAACTATTGATATTCCTGATTTTACCCGGGGAGCCTGGCAAACCAATAAGCCGGTTGATCTGACTTTAACCGGTGGTGCCAATACAGG
>JBKJXQ010000292.1:0-7536 GCA_046716235.1 Chitinophagaceae bacterium | reverse complement strand
GGCGTAAAAGGATCAAACGTATATCACTTATTTGGCTTTACTGTATCATGGTGGGAGTTTAGTAAAATACTTGGCTTGGATGCATCATAGTATTTATTCAATGCAAATACATTATTGCCTACTCTTGTATGCACAATCTCTCTCTCTCCAATAAAGCGACACAATATTCCAGCTGTCTGTTCTTCCTCTTTGCTGAAGGAAGGAGTGGCAATTAATTCTTTTAATAAACTGATTGCATCCTGTTGCAATTGATTTATTTTTTTCAAAGCGTTTTCAATATTTGTTGCGTCATTCATCTTTCGTTTTTTAAGCTTTTCCTTCAGCGGGGGTTGGAGAAGCCTGTATAGTTGTTCCGGATGTTCCGGCTATTAATGCTTGTAAGTTTTCTGCCTTTCCAATAATCACTTTTTTAACGCCACTGTCCAATGCAGTAAAAGCATTATCCAATTTTGGGATCATCCCGGCAAATATTTTTTCTTTTTCTTTTAATTTTTTATAGAGTGCGGGATTGATGATAGGTATTACTGTACTATCGTCATCGGCATCCAGCAGCACACCGTTTTTTTCAAAAGAATATATCAGGCTTACTTCAAAATCATTACTTAATCCTTTTGCCAGTTCCTGGGCTATCGTATCTGCATTAGTATTTAATAATTGACCTTGCTGGTCGTGTGTGATGGGAGCAAAGACAGGGGTAAGATGCTGATTAAGAAGATTATTTATTAAACCTGAATTAATACCGTCTACATCTCCCACATATCCATAGTCTATTACCGGATGTTTCCTTTTATGTGCCAGTATTGCGTCACCATCGGCACCACAAAGGCCAATGGCATTGCAGTTATTCATTTGCAGTTTAGCAACAATATTTTTATTGATGTAACCGGCATATACCATCGTAACAATCTTCAGTGTTTCTGCATTAGTAATTCGTCTGCCATCTATTACTTGCTGTGAAATGTTCATTTGTTCAGCCATTTTGGTAGCCATTTTACCACCACCATGCACTAATATTTTATTTCCCGGAATTGCAGAAAAATCTTTCAGGAATGACGATAGTTTTTTTTCATCGTCAATAATATTTCCGCCAATTTTTATAATATATAGATTATCCATTTTTTAATATCTCTGAAAGAACAGCCTGTGCTGCCCACACTCGGTTTGAAGCTTCTTGAGTTACAATGCTATTTTTTCCATCTAATATTTCATCACTCAGTTCCACATTTCTTCTTACCGGAAGACAGTGCATCACTTTGGCATTATTGGTTAGTTCCAGTTTTTTATTCGTCAGCATCCACCGGGGGTCGCTTTCATAAATTTTTCCATAATCATTAAAAGTGCTCCAATTTTTTACATAAACGAAATCTGCATCTTTCAATGCTTCATTTTGATTGTGAGTTATCGTAGACCCTTTAGTAAATTCCTCGCTCAGTTCATAATCTTCGGGATGAGTGATTATGAAATCAGCCTTACCCCAGGCATTTACCCATTGGGAAAAACTATTCGCCACACACTGCGGTAAAGGTTTTACATGCGGAGCCCATGTCAGTACAATCTTTGGTTTGCGCCCCGCTTCTAAAGGGAAGTTTTGTAAAGATTCCTGAATGGTGATAATATCTGTTAAGCTTTGTAATGGATGAAGTGTTGAACTTTCTAAACTCACAACCGGAATACCGGCATACTTAATAAATTGTTTAATATATAATTCACTATAATCATCTTCCTTGTTTTTTAATGAAGGAAATGTTCTGATAGCCAGTATATCAAAATATTTTCCAAAAATTGGTGCGGCATCTTTTACATGCTCCACTGTGGTGCCGCTCATAATGGCTTCTTCTTCAAATTCCAGCATCCATCCTTCATTGCCCACATTAAAAATTATGGCTTCCATTCCCAAATTTTGTGCAGCAATTTGAGTACTTAATCTTGTTCGCATACTCGGATTAAGAAATAAACAACCAATTCGTTTATTAATACCGAGAGCTTTGTCCACAAAAGGGTTGGCTTTATATGCCAATGCTTTTTGCACCAGTGCATCAATATTGGGTACATCATCAACGGAAATAAAATGTTTCAAGGCGTTTATTTTTTATTTTGTTACCAGCTGTAGTATTATTATCATCTTCGTTGCGTCGCACACTTGTACTTTCTGTTCTTTGGGCATCAACACACACCGGTCGGTTAAAAAATTGTATTTCCTCAATTCTCCCCGCCGGGGCGGGGATGTTTCCCAAAGAACAAATTTTCCTAATTCTTATTTCATTAAAAATTTTACAAAACAAAATGAGTAACTATCTAACCATCTCATTATTCTGCGAAGCAGAATAAAATCTGTGTTCATCCGTCAAACCCGTGTCATCCGTGTGCTTTTATTAAATAGGAGCTGTAACCTTCTCTATTTCTTCCTTTATCGAATCAATAAACTGCTCTGCATCTCTTCTCTTCAATGCAAGTGAAGGTAATAAGCGAATAACATTTGGTTTTGCTTCACCGGTAAATATTTGCTGATTCCACAATAGGTTTTTTTTCAGGTCTTTTAATTCATCGGGCACATCAAAACCAATCATCAACCCACGACCTCTTATATTTTTTAATTGTGGAATAGATGAAAGTTCATCCTTCAGGTATTTACCAACCATTACTGCATTACCCATCAGTTTATCTTCTTCTATTATTTCTAATACCGCTAAAGCGGCAGCACAAGCTAAATGATTACCGCCAAACGTAGTACCCAGTTGAAAATGCTTCGGTTTGATATGCGGAGCCACAATAATACCAGCCACCGGAAAACCATTACCCATACCCTTGGCCATTGTATAAATATCTGCATTTACCCCAGCAAAGTCATGACTGAAAAACTTACCGCTTCTTCCATAGCCACATTGCACACTGTCGGCAATATAAACCGCACCATATTCATCACACAGCGAACGGATTTTCTTCAGGAAGGAATCATCAGCAATATTAATACCCCCAACTCCCTGTATACCTTCTATAATAACAGAAGAGATTTCCTTGCTATTTTTTTTGAAACATTCTACTAATGCATCCTCATCATTAAAAGGAAGAAAGATGACATTATCCGTTTCATTTATTGGTGCAACGTAATTTTTATTATCAGTTACCGCCACTGCTAAAGATGTTCTGCCATGAAACGATTTGCTGAAAGCAATTACTTTTTTTCTTCCATTATAAAAACTGGCCAGTTTCAACGCATTTTCATTCGCTTCTGCCCCACTGTTACAAAGAAATAACTGGTAATCAATTTTACCAGAAACCTTACCCAATTTTTCCGCCAGCTCTTGTTGCAGTGGTATCCTGATTGAATTGGAATAAAAAGCAATTAGCTCCAACTGGTCTTCAATTCGTTTTACCCAATGCGGATGGGTGTGGCCGATACTGATAACAGCATGGCCACCATACAAATCTAGATACTGTTCGCCTTTATCATCCCACACATAAGAGCCTTTGGCTTTTACAATGGTGATTTCGTTAATTGGGTAAACGTCGAATAAGTTCATTATGTTTTACGTTATAAGTTATAAGTTTTAAGCTTTGCCTCTCACTTTGCTAACTAAAGCAATAAGCATGGCTTTTATTTCATTAATTATTATAGAAAGAGAATCGAAGTCTTGTTGTTTTAAATATTTCAAATCTTTTGACAAAATGAGGAAATATTCGGATTCATTGGCAGAGCCTAAAGCAATATTCAGATAGTGTGCAAATTCTGCCTGCGAATTTTTGCCACAGCCTTCTGCTATATTGGCTGGTATTGAAGACGCTGCTCTTCTGAGTTGATTAGTAAGACTATAAATTTCTTCTTTTGGAAATGCCTTAGACACTTCATACACAGTAAGTGTGAAGAGATGCGCCTTCTCCCAAACTTTTAAATCTTTATAGTTTTGCATACTTATAACTTAAAACTTACAACTTAAAACCCAATAGCTTTGAGTTTCAATCCAGTTGTTTCATCAAGTCCAAAAATTAAATTCATATTCTGAACTGCCTGACCTGACGCTCCTTTCAATAAATTATCAATAGCTGAATGAACAACAAGTTTATTATCCACTTTTTCCAATTGAATAACAGCTTTGTTAGTATTCACCGCCTGCTTTAAAAAAATAGCGTCTTTACTAATATTAGTAAAAGGATGATTTTTATAAAATTCAGTATATAATTCAGTCAGTTCTTCAAGGCTTACATCACAATTTATAGTGGAACTGATAAAAATACCTCTTGTAAAATCACCTCTCCACGGAACGAAGCTTAAATCCACATCATTTTTTGGTTGCAATTGTAAAAGCGATTCACCTATTTCTCCAAGATGCTGGTGCGTTAATGTTTTATAAGCTTGTATATTATTGGCTCTCCAGCTGAAATGGGAGGTAGTTGATAAAGATTGTCCGGCACCGGTAGAACCCGTTATCCCTGTTGTATAAATATCTTTGAGTAAACCTGCTTTGGCCAACGGTAATAATCCTAACTGTATAGCAGTGGCAAAACAACCGGGATTAGCAATATTCTGTGCCGCCTTGATTTTATCTCTGTTCAATTCCGGTAACCCGTAAACAAATTGCCGGTTACCGATTGAAGATTGAGCTTCCAACCGAAAATCATTTGCTAAGTCTATGATTTTTATTTTATCAGCAATTTTATTTTCTGTTAAAAATCTTTTTGATTCACCATGTCCCAAACAAAGAAAGAGTACATCAATACCCCCATCTCCTAAAGGGGAGAGATTATCAATAAAGAGTATTTCTGTTTCGCCAATCAGATCCTGGTGAACAGAATAAACAGGATTGCCAGCATTGCTACGGCTATGAATAAAAGTAAAAACTACATCAGGATGATTAATAAGCAAACGAATAAGTTCACCACCTGTATAACCTGCTCCACCTATAATACCTGCTTTAATTTTCATACTCTTTCTTTTAATCGTCATCAGGGATTAAGGGCTTCATTATCAGTTTTTACTAAGTGATACATCATGGTTTGGTTGCCAAATATCCGTGTAAAGCCTTTTACATCTTCACCGGTAAAACCCGTATTCATTTCACCATATTTACCAAACTTACTGTTCATCAAATCATATTTTGATTCGATACCCGATACCTGAAACCGATAAGGATGTAATTGAACAAACACATCCCCGGTAACATTTCGTTGACTTTTTTCCAAATAGGCTTCAATATCTCTCATCACCGGGTCGAGAATTTGTCCTTCATGCAACCAGTTACCATAAAACTGTGCAAGCTGGTCTTTCCATTGTAGTTGCCATTTGGTGAGTACATGTTTTTCCAATGCATGATGTGCTTTTAATATCACCATTGGCGCAGCAGCTTCAAAACCTACCCGTCCTTTAATACCAATAATGGTATCACCTACATGTATGTCACGGCCTAAACCATAAGGTCCGGCAATGGTTTGTAAGTATTGAATTGCTTCAGAAGGATGTCCGAATTTTTTATCATTAATTTTCTTCAGTTCACCCTTTTCAAAATGCAGCTTCACTTCTTCAGTGTCGGATTTTGTCACTTGTGTGGGCCATGCTTCTTCCGGCAACATGCCTTTTGATGAAAGGGTTTCTTTGCCACCAACACTGGTGCCCCAAAGACCTTTATTAATAGAGTACATCGCTTTGTCAAAATTTATTTCTACTCCTTTGCTCTGTAAATAATTAATTTCTTCTTCCCGGCTTAATTTTAAATCTCTTATCGGGGTAATTATTTCTACACCTGGAATCATAATGTGAAATATCATATCAAACCGAACCTGGTCGTTACCTGCACCAGTACTGCCATGTGCTACTGCTGCAGCATTTATTTCTTTAGCATGGTCGGCAATATGTAATGCCTGGCTTAATCGTTCTGCAGAAACGGATAAAGGATAAGTATTATTCTTTAAAACATTTCCATAAATCAGGAATTTGATAATGCTGTCATAATAACTTTTTACAGCATTTACCGTTTTGTGTGATTTAACTCCCAGGTTGTATGCATGTGTTTCAATTTTTTTAAGTTCATCTTCACTAAAACCACCAGTATTTACAATAATGCTGTGTACTTCATATCCCTTTTCGTCAGTAAGGTATTTTACACAATAGGTGGTATCCAATCCACCGCTAAAACCTAAAACAACTTTTTTGCTCATGTCAGAAGTATTCAATAATTAAACAAATGATGTAATAATGATTTTGGCTTGCTGCTACCCCCATTTGAAGATTTGTCTTTTTTCATAAACGGCTTTAACAATTTCCATTGTTTAAACCGGAGTAATCTTTCAAAGCCTGTTACATTCTCTTTAAAAAATTCTTTAGTTTCCTCGGGTTCATAATGATCTTTTGGATCAAACAACATGGCCGTACACATACAATTTTTTCTTTCTTTACTCATCAGTATATCATAGTTCACACAGCTTTTACAACCTGCCCAGAAAGCTTCGTCCTGTGTTAGCTCAGAATAGGTTACCGGTTCATATCCCAAATCACTATTGATTTTCATTACAGCCAGTCCGGTGGTTAGCCCGAATATTTTTGAATCAGGGTATTTTTCCCGGGACAGGTTGAATATTTTTTTCTTGATAGTTTTAGCAACGCCGCTTTTTCTGAATGCAGGTGCAACAATCAAACCACTATTCGCAACATATTCACCGTGACTCCAGGTTTCGATATAGCAAAAACCAACCCATTCATTTTGATCGGTAATAGCAATTACAGCTTTTCCTTCATCAATTTTTTGTTCTATATAATCGGGGCTGCGTTTGGCAATACCGGTGCCACGGGCTGCGGCTGATTTTTCCATTTCGTCAGTTATTGTCTTGGAATAAACTTTATCAGCTGTGGTAGCTATCCGTACAATTATATTCTGATTTTCCACTTGCTATTTAATATTGTAAAATACAGGCCACCAATCCTAAAATCTTTTACGGGAGGGGTTTCACTGACAGGGACCATGGTGAAAGGTTCGTCCTGTCAGCATACAGGGCGACGTCGGGGACGGGAAAATGTAAACAAATCATATCCTACTGCATACACTCCACAGGTGATGGGTGCATGAAAGGCAAATTGTTTAGTATGTGTCAGAATATTACTCATGTTTACAAACAATGTGTAAATTGAGTACAAATGTATAATATTAATTGATTTTTGCATAACAAAATTTTGTTATAAACTCTTTTTATGGAACCCGCAAACACCTTATCATCCAAACAACCGTTCGAAAATAAATCCGGTAAAAAAGCATCAGGATTTAAAAAATTTATCCGCAATTTTTTTATCATTGTCATACTGGGAATTATCTTTTGTATTTATTGGTTTTTTTATAATAGTTATAGCCAGGGTGAAAGAGCAGGTGTACTTATTAAAATAACACATAAGGGAAATGTATTTAAAACGGATGAGGGTGAAATGTGGCTAAGTTGCCGGCAGATGAGCAATCCGGAAAAATTCTATTTTTCTGTTACCAATGATAGTGTAACAAATGTTCTTAAAAATTTACAGGATGAATGTGTTCAGCTAACCTACACACAATACAGGGC
>JBKJXQ010000291.1:0-5597 GCA_046716235.1 Chitinophagaceae bacterium | reverse complement strand
TATCAATCGTCCGAAAGAAACTTTCAAGGGCGGCGAATATTTGCTAAATACCAGAACAACTATACAGGCGGGAGGAAAAATTCCTATCGGGGGGTTTCGTAATTTTTTACACCTTGCGGCCAATTATAGCATGCAGGCTAAAGCTCATAATACCGTAATAGGCGGCACTTTTTCATATAATGTAAATAATGATGAAGATAACCCCACTAATGTTTATATAGGAGCATGGTACCGGTTTAAAGATGCTGCCATTCCTTATATCGGTTTAGAATTTAACGGACTTCATATCGGGGCAAGTTATGATGCAAACGTATCAAGCTTACAACCTGCTTCTAATACAAGGGGCGGTATAGAACTTTCATTAATATATATAAAGAAGCCAAATGACCCCAATGCTAAAAAATTGAATTGCCCTAAATTTTAGTAACAATCGAAATATCTGATTGCTATATGCGGGACTTATGTTTCCGCATTTTTATTTAAAAATTTTTGCCGGTAACCTCTGAAAAATCCGGTAACGTAAAAACATTTTCTTCACTCTTTCTAAACTTCCCGGCTATAACTTACTTTTATTCATGGCACAAAATGAAACTGTTTCGTGGAGAATAAAATCAATAATAGGCGGATCTATCGGAAACCTTGTAGAATGGTATGATTGGTATGCATATTCTGCCTTTGCATTGTATTTTGCCAATAGTTTTTTTCCTGGTTCCAATCCTACAGCACAATTAATAAATACAGCAGGCATCTTTGCTGTTGGGTTTTTAATGAGGCCGATTGGGGGCTATGTTTTTGGAAAACTGGCTGATAAAAAAGGACGTAAAGTAGCCATGACTTCCTCCGTTTTATTAATGTCAGTCGGTTCATTAATGATAGCCATTTTACCGGGTTATAATACCATTGGAATTTTTGCTCCGATATTTTTATTAATAGCCAGGTTGTTGCAAGGTCTTAGTGTAGGTGGCGAATATGGCACTTCCGCCACTTACTTAAGCGAAATAGCCACACCCGGACGGCGGGGATTTTATTCCAGTTTTCAATATGTAACATTAATCGGCGGCCAATTAATTGCATTAGGCGTACAATTATTATTGCAACATGTTTTTTTAACTGATAAACAATTACATGAATGGGGCTGGCGGATACCATTTATCATTGGTGCTGTTTTATCATTAACAGCTTTATACTTACGTAAAAGCCTTCATGAAAGTGAAGCCTTTGAAAAAGAGAGGATAACAGAAAAAAGAAAAGGAACTTTAAAAGAACTATTAAAACATCCAAGAGCCATTGCAACAGTGGTTGGTCTTACACTTGGCGGAACATTGACATTTTATACTTATACCACGTACATGCAAAAGTTCCTGGTAAATACAGTTGGGCTCACAAAAAACGACTCTACCCTGCTTACATTCAGTTCACTGTTGATCTTCGCTTTGATACAACCATTATTCGGGGCGTTGAGCGACAAGATTGGGCGGCGACCCTTATTAATTGGTTTTGGTATAGGTGGCACTTTGTTTACTATTCCTTTATTGACAGCCCTCAGCCATGCTACTGATTTATGGGTAGTGTTTGCCATACTAATGTGTGCTTTAATTATTGTAAGCGGCTATACTTCTATTAATGCTGTAGTAAAAGCAGAGTTGTTCCCTGTTGAAGTAAGAGCTTTGGGTGTTGGACTTCCTTATTCATTAACAGTTGCCATTTTTGGTGGCACTGCTGAGTATATTGCATTATGGACAAAAAGAAATGGTAATGAAAGTGCTTTTTACTGGTATGTATCCGCTTGTGTTTTTATTTCTTTAGTAGTATATATTCTGATGAAGGATACTAAAAAGACTTCTCTTATTGATACCTGACAAAACAAACTGTATATTCATTTTACTAATGAAAAAAATATTTGCCAATCTTACCTTCTGGGTATTACTGGCTATCACAGCCGGTATTCTCATTGGACACTTTGCACCTGATATTGCCTTATACCCGGTTTTAAAACAGCCCTGGAAAGTAAATTTCGCCGGGTTGGAATTAACAGTTGGTGCAACTTTCAGTGAATTTCTTAGTGGAATTTTTATCAGTGTCGTTAAAATATTTATTAATCCCATCATTTTTCTTACCATTTCATTGGGCATAAGCGGTATGGGTAATTTGAAAAAAGTAGGACGGGTTGGAGGTAAAGCATTATTATATTTTCAAATTGTAACCACCATTGCCCTTCTCATTGGAATTATCGTTGCATGGCTTATTCAACCGGGAAGCGGGGTTAATACACAATCTGTATCTGGTGGAGATATATCAAAATATACAACCAGTGCAGAATCTTTCAGCTTGCTAAAATTTTTAAAAGATAATCTTACTATCCAGGTATTATTATTCTCTATCCTGTTTGGTGTTTTTTTAAGCAAATATGATGGACGGGATAAAATAATGAAGCCACTTGGTATTGCATCAAAATATATTTTTAAAGGGTTGCATTGGGTAATGCTTTTTGCACCTATCGGTGCTTTTGGTGGGATGGCTTTTACAATTGGCAAATATGGCATCGCTACGCTAATGCCTTTGGGGAAACTCATGCTGACCGTTTATATAACGATGGCATTATTTGTTTTTGTGGTGCTGGGTTTAATTCTTCGTTATTATAAAATCAGCATCTGGAAATTTTTAAAATATATAAAAGAAGAGCTACTGATTGTATTGGGCACTTCCTCTTCAGAGGCCGCCTTGCCATCTTTGATGGAAAAATTAGAAAAGATGGGTTGTTCCAAACCCGTCGTGGGGTTGGTAGTACCCGCAGGTTATTCATTTAATTTAGATGGCACAACTATTTATTTATCCATGGCAGTGATTTTTCTGGCACAGGTGTTTCATGTAGAATTAAGCTGGGGACAGATATTTACCATCATCGGAATTTTAATGGTTACTTCAAAAGGAGCAGCTGGTGTTACGGGTAGTGGCTTTGTGGTGCTGGCTTCTACCCTTACGGCAGTAAAAGTAATTCCCGTGGAGGGTTTGGCTCTACTGCTGGGAGTAGACCGGTTTATGAGTGAAGCAAGAGCTATCACCAATTTTATAGGCAATGGCGTAGCCACAGTTTTTTTAGCTAATAATGAAAAAGAATTTGACAGAAATAAAATGAATACAGCTTTTGCGAATGAGGTTTATGAATATGATTTAAAATCAATTGATGAGGATAATGAGAATATAAATAATTCTGAAAATAATAAAAATTGAGTTGATTATCGATATGAGTTTATCTTTTTCCACTTACAAATGGATTTCCTTTTATATAAAATCTATAGGGCAGCAAAGCATCTTTACCAGCAAAGTCCACA
Source organism: Chitinophagaceae bacterium (assembly GCA_046716235.1). Lineage (GTDB taxonomy): Bacteria > Bacteroidota > Bacteroidia > Chitinophagales > Chitinophagaceae > JJ008. Next base: position 2,265 of record JBKJXQ010000291.1, on the reverse strand, counting down.
CCAATCCTTGGCGAAGCAATTATTTCATTTTTATTATAAACAAAATCATCCGAAGCAATAAATAAATCTTTACCAAGCAAAGATTGGCCACTGTGATAAGTAAACAAACCCAGTGCCTTTGATAAATTGCCCGGCCCTCTCGTCAACGTAGTATCGAATTTATTTTTACCAACCCTTCTCAGCATTTCATCTATACCTTTTATGGGCTCCAATGCCCTGATAAGAATAGCATGTGGTGTTTCCTTGCTGTTCGTCACCACGTTAAACAGATGATGAATACCATAACATAAATAAACATATACCACCCCTCCATCAGCATACATTATTTCGTTACGCTTTGTTCTTCTGCCCCCAAAGGAATGAGATGCTTTGTCATTAATACCATTGTATGCTTCCACTTCTACTATCCGGCCTGAAGTAATAATTCCATTCCATTTTGTTACTAAAATTTTTCCCAATAGTTCTTTCGCTATTTGCAAAACGTCATTCCTTTTATAAAAACTTATATCTATTTTTTTCATAATTAAACCCTGATATATAGAACACTATTTCACTATTCGCCATTGACAATTCACTATATTTACCCCACAAATTAAGGCTTTGCTTAAAGAAATTGTAATTGCTGTTCAATCATGGGGAGAGGCCCGACGATTTATTAAACAACACCGGCTTTTCAAATGGATTATAATTCCCGGTATTATTTATACCCTTCTCTTCATTGCCGGTATGTTGTTATTCTGGCAATCATCAGACAATGTTGTGTCGTGGATAAGCAGTCAACTGCATATTGAAGCATGGCTTCAAAAAGAGAGAAGTGAATGGTTGAGTTTTTTTATGGTGATGACAGGGATGATGTTAAGGCTGATATTTGTTTTATCTTATTTTTCTTTTTTTAAATACCTCATACTCATTATTGGTTCACCGGTATTTGCTTACCTGAGTGAAAAAACAGAAGCAATTATAGAAGAAAAAGAACACCATTTTAACTGGTCTGAACTCAGGAAAGACTGTGCTAGGAGTATTAAACTGATATTGCGAAATTGTGGATGGCAATCTTTCTATCTTATTGCACTGATACTTTTATCTCTTATACCCGTCATTGGTTGGATAACCCCCGTTATGGCCTTATTGCTGGAATGCTACTATTTCGGATTTTCCATGCTGGATTATAGTTTTGCCAGAGTTAATCTTACCCCGGCACAAAGCATTGCTTTTACCAGAAGGCATAGAGGGCTGGCTACCGGCAATGGTTTATTATTTTACCTGATGCATGTATTAATATTATTGGCACCAGCGTATGCAATTATTGCTGCTACACTCAGTGTACATAAAGTAAAAAACAGTTAACCTTATTTTAATGGCTACCGTTTACCTGATACCATCCTTATTAGCAGAAGAAGGTCTTGATGCAATCCCGCCTTATATTACTGATGCAGTTAAAAAATGCCAGGTTTTTTTTGTAGAAAATGAAAGAACCACCCGGCGTTATTTCAAACAGCTCTGGAAAGAAATGATTATTGATGATTATGAATGGTACACAATTTCAGACACACCACAACTGTCCGCCACATTCCATCAAAAGCTTCAGGAAAATAAAATCATAGGTATAATCAGCGAAGCAGGTTGTCCTGGTGTGGCCGATCCCGGTCAGGCTCTTATTTCCATTGCCCAGCATATGAATGCAGTAATAAAACCCCTGGTTGGGCCGAATGCTATTTTACTGGCATTAATGGCCAGTGGTATGAATGGACAACAGTTTAAATTTTGTGGCTACTTACCGATAGATAACCAACAACGCATAAAAGCTATAAAAGAGCTCGAAGCAGAATCTTCAAAAAAAAACTGTACACAAATTTTTATTGAAACGCCTTATCGTAATAATCAACTTATTGAAGCATTGCTGAAAAACTGCCATGGTGCAACAAAACTTTGTATTGCAGTAGACATAACCGGTAAAAAAGAAACAATACAAACCAAAGCAATTGCAGATTGGCAAAAAACCAGGACAGACATTCATAAACGTCCGGCTATTTTTTTAGTGCATAGTACTCATTAATTTTTTTTAATCGGGATCACACCTGTGATTAAATATTTTGTATCACCCCGCCATGGTAATACAGCCCTGTATTGTGTGTAGGTTAGCTGAACACATTCATCCTGTAAATTTTTAAGAATATTGGTTACACTATCATTGGTAACAGAAAAATAGAATTTTTCAGGATTGCTCATCTGCCGGCAACTTAGCCACATTTCACCCTCATCCGT
>JBKJXQ010000290.1:0-9624 GCA_046716235.1 Chitinophagaceae bacterium | reverse complement strand
CATTGCCATTCAATACAGCCGATACTGTTTCAGCGTTGTTTAGTTACGCTTCTAAATTGGGATGCCAGAGAGATACATTAACTTTTATGCATGATGCTGCTCATGATGTTAATAGCTGGAATTGGGTTTTTAATAATGGTAGCCCCATTACTACGCAATCACATACAATTATCTGGCCGGCTGCAAGCATCAATACCATACATTTAACCGTAAGCAATGGTGTATGCAACGCTACCGCAAACAGCACTGTTGTACTTAATAATGAAGTAAAAGCTAACTTCTCTATACCGGATGTAATATGCCCGGAAGATCTGCTGCAAGTTACTAATGCAAGCACCGGGCAGATAGATAAATGGAGATGGAATTATGATATTTTAGGAAGCAGTATTTTAAAAAATCCGCCGCCTTTTCAATTTCCCATTATTAACAGGGAAACATATTATACGGTGAAACTTGTAGTTTATAATAATGCCCTTGGTTGCAGTGATAGTATAAAGAAAACAGTAGCCGTACTGGATTTTTGTATTATTGATGTGCCTTCAGCTTTTACGCCTAACTATGATGGACTGAATGATACTTTTTGGCCGCACAATGCTTTAAAGGCCGACAATCTAATATTTAAAGTGTACAACCGCTGGGGCCAATTGTTGTTTCAATCCAGAACCTGGAAGGACAAATGGGATGGTAAAGTAAACGGCATATTGCAAACGACCGGTGTTTACGTATGGATGCTTAGTTATACGCATCGGGACACAAAGAAGCAAGTCTTTCAAAAGGGAACAGTTACGCTGATACGGTAATAATTTCGTTTTGCACATATTTTACCGCTACCCTATCTTTGCCTATGGCAACAAGAAATATTTCCCCCTCTAAAGACAAATCCTCTCCGCGGGATGCTTCGCAAAAATTTTTCGGTGAAGGTTTAACCTTTGATGATGTATTGCTGATGCCCGGCTACAGCCAGGTCCTTCCCCGTGATGCAGACATTAAAAGTAAATTAACCAGGGACATCACCCTTAATGTTCCCCTGTTGTCTGCCGCTATGGATACGGTAACAGAAGCAGCATTAGCTACCGCCCTTGCCAGGGAAGGTGGTCTCGGCATCCTTCACAAAAATATGAGCATTGAAAAACAAGCCGAACAGGTACGCAAAGTAAAAAGAAGTGAAAGTGGTTTGATACTTGACCCTGTTACCTTAATGGCAGATGCTACTATCGGTGACGCTTTGAAACTGATGAGAGAAAATAAAATTGGTGGTATTCCCATTGTAGAAAAGGATGGAAAATTAGTAGGCATTCTTACTAACCGTGATTTGCGTTTTGAAGATAATCCCAAACGAAAAGTGAGTGAGGTAATGACAAAAGAAAACCTTTACACGGCACCGGAAGGAACGGATCTGAAAAAAGCAGAACAATTATTTAAGAAAACAAAAGTGGAGAAGCTCCCTATTATTAATAAACAGGGACAACTAACAGGTCTTTTTACTTACAGTGATATTTAAAAATTGAAAAGCCATCCCAATGCTGGTAAAGATTCTTTCGGAAGATTATTAGTAGGTGCCGGTGTGGGCATTACTAAAGATATATTGGACAGAGTGGCTGCCTTGCAACAGGTAGGTGCAGATATTATTGCACTCGACAGTGCACATGGCCATAGCAAAGGAGTGATTGCTGCATTAAAAGAAGTGAAAAAGAATTTTAAAAATATCCGTGTTATTGCCGGTAATGTTGGAACGGCCGCTGGTGCAAAAGCATTAGCTGATGCAGGTGCCGATGCCGTAAAAGTAGGAATAGGCCCTGGCTCTATTTGTACAACGAGAATTGTTGCTGGTGCAGGTGTACCACAGCTTACTGCCGTTATGGAAGCTGCGTCTGTTTTAAAACAAAGAAATATTCCGATAATTGCTGATGGCGGTATCCGCTATACAGGTGATATGGTAAAAGCGTTAGCAGCCGGTGCTAATTGTGTAATGATGGGAAGCATTTTTGCCGTCACGGAAGAAAGCCCCGGTGAAACTATTATCTATGAAGGAAGAAAATTTAAACAATACCGTGGGATGGGTTCATTGGGTGCGATGGCTACCGGCAGCAGCGACCGTTATTTTCAGGATGTGGAAGATGATGTAAAGAAATTTGTACCCGAAGGTATTGAAGGCCGTGTGGCTTATAAAGGAACACTGAAGGAAATTGTATATCAATACACCGGGGGTTTACGGGCCGGAATGGGTTATTGCGGAGCTTCGAGCATCCTTGAATTACAAAAAGCAACGTTTGTAAAAATTACCAATGCAGGTATGCGGGAAAGCCATGCACATGATATTGAAATAACCAAAGAAGCACCAAATTATAGCAGGAGTTAAATTTTTTACTATTCCCAGATAGCTTCTGGTGGAAATAATATTGTAATAAAATGAAACAGGCTGGAAATATTTCCAGCCTGTTTCAGAAAAATTTCATTGCTTAATTAATTTACTGCATAATCTATCTTGATTGTAATAGAAGCAGTTTTATTTTTAGATGTAGTATTAAAAACACCTCCATAACTATAATCTTCATCAGTGTTTTGTCCCGTTATCTGGAACACACCCATCGTAGCCTTTTTTATTTTACCTAATCCCCCACCAGAATTTTTTGCAATGGTAGCCGCTCTTTGTTTGGCGTCGGCACTTGCTTTGGCCAGCAAATCCACTTTGAGTTCTGATAATTTTGAATAATAATAAGAAGGCTCAGATGAATTAAATTCAATACCGCTTTCAATCAGTTCAGTTACCTCTCTTGAAATTTTTTCTACTTTATCAATATTATTGGATTCAACGGTAACACTTTGTTTCAGGTTGTAACCCGTAAATTGACTACCGGTTTGCTTACCATTGTCATCATAAAGAATACTGAAATCTTTGTCAATAGAGACGGCTGAGAAAATTAATTCTGCTTCTCCAACACCTTTTGTTTTTAAGTATGACCTGATTTTTGCCTCATCCTCCTTTAACTGTGAGTAAGCAGTTTTCAAATCCATTGTTTTGCGGCTATAGTTACCTTTCCACACAATCCTGTCACTAACAAAGTCTTTTTCAGCAAGACCGGTAACGGTAATCGTTTCATTGGTTTTATATTTGTACTTGTAAGCATTGCCCAATATCCAAAAACTAAAAATGGCTGCAATGGCGATGATGGTGGGTGTGATGTAATTTTTCATTTTAATTTGTATTAATGGCAAAATTGCCAGGATAAATGTATAAAGAGTATTAATCAATAATACGTTAAAGTTGTATCACACATCTATCCTTTACAACTTATAGATTTTAAGAAACTCTAAATAACAATATTTGAAACGTTTTACCAACATTTATATAGCTATCGGTAGCGGACTTTTGCTCTATGCAGCCTGGCCGGTATCATCATTTACATTTCTCATTTTCGTTGCCTGGTTACCATTACTTTGGTTAGAATCAAAGGTAGAAAGCCGCAAAAAATTTTTTGGTCTTACTTATATTACCATGCTGGTATGGAATGTGGCCACTACCTGGTTGATATGGAATGCATCCGCACCGGGGGCAGTGGGGGCTTTCCTTGCTAATAGTTTACTTATGTGCCTGCCGTGGTTGGGATTTAAAATTGCAAAAAAATGGTTGGGTGAAAAAACAGGATACCTGGCCCTTATTGCTTTCTGGATGTGCTTTGAATATTTTCATTTGCAGGATTGGGGATTAAGCTGGCCATGGCTTACCCTCGGCAATGTATTTGCCACACATCCCGAATGGATACAATGGTATGAATATTCGGGTACCAGTGGTGGCACTTTATGGATACTTTGTGTAAACGTTTTTTTTTACTTACATATAAAAAATAATTTCAAAAGAGAACATAAGAAAACTTATAGTAACCTGCTTACGGGTATTCTACTTCTTATCATACCTATTGTATTTTCAATGGTTGGGTCAGTTTATAAAAGAAAGCCGGTAACTGGATCTAACATTGTAATTGTTCAGCCCAATATTGATCCGTATGAAAAAATTTCAGACCTTACTGGTTCATTTGAAGCACAATTACAGAAACTGATTACGATCAGTGAACAGCAGGTTGATGATAATACAGCATTAATCGTGTGGCCGGAAACAGCTTTGTATACTGCCGCAGGGATTGATGAAGCCCACCTTAAAGAAAATAATTTTCTACATCCATTGTGGAGTTTTCTGAAACGTCATCCCAATTCATCTTTACTTACCGGTATCGAAAGTTTCAGAATGTTTGATTCTGCTACACAATATTCTGAAAATTTTAATGGTCAGCAATATGAATCATACAATGGTGCTGTGGTACTCGATAGTAACGGAGCACAATCCTTCTATCATAAATCAATGCTGGTACCCGGTGTGGAAACTCTTCCCTGGTTTTTGAAATTCATTGACAAATGGTTTGAAAAATTTGGCGGCACCACGGCAGGCTATTCCAGGCAAAAAGAAAGAACAATCCTGGTTGCAAAAGATGGTTTCAATATTGCACCATCTATTTGTTATGAAAGTATCTACGGAGAATTTATGAGTAAGTATATTCGTAATGGAGCTAATCTTATCTGCATCATTACCAATGATGGCTGGTGGAAAAACACACCAGGTCATAAACAGCACATGAATTATGCAAGACTAAGAGCTATTGAAACAAGAACCTGGGTTGCCAGAAGTGCTAATACAGGTATCAGTTGTTTTATTGATCCGTATGGCACCGTTATTAACCCGCAGTCTTATAATACAACGGCAGCAATAAAACTTACTATTGAACCGGTAAAATCAAAAACATTCTTTGTAAAGTATGGAGATTTACTTTCTAAGGTGATGATGGTACTGAGTATATTATTAATAGGATGGATTATTATCTTAAAAATGAAGAACAAATATTTTAAATGAAATTCATAAAAATAATTTTCATTAATGCGTTTTATATTTAATCATGAACAAAGAACTACTACATAATAACAAAAAGATATTCTACCGTGTTAGTGGTACAGGAAAACCTGTTTTTCTTATTCATGGTTTTGCTGAAGATGGTGAAGTATGGCGGAACCAGGTTACCTTCTTAAAAAATAAATTTCAATTAATTATTCCAGATTTACCTGGCAGTGGCCAATCTGAACTAATTGATGATATGAGTATGGAAGGAATGGCTGAAGTAATTCATTCTATTATACATGAAGAAAAATTGGACAGATGCACTGTTATAGGTCATAGTATGGGCGGTTATATCACACTGGCTTTGGCAGAAAAATACTGGAATCACCTGGACGCTTTTGGTCTCTTTCACTCTTCTGCATTTTCCGACAGCGAAGAAAAAAGAGTCGGTCGGCGGAAGGGTATTGAACATATTAATCAACATGGAGCAGTTGAGTTTCTAAAAACAATGATACCTAATCTTTTTTCTGACCAAACAAATGATGAATGTCCTGAATTAATCAATGAACAACTGGCCTTGTCACACAACTTTTTACCTGAATCACTCGTTTCGTATTACAAGGCTATGATACAAAGACCCGATAGAACTGAAATATTAAGAAAAGCTGCTATACCTGTTCTTTTCATAATGGGAAAATATGATAATGCTATCCCTCTTGAAGACTGTTTACAGCAATGTCACCTTCCTGAAAAATCGTACATTCACATACTACAGCAATCTGGACACATGGGTATGCTGGAAGAACAGGAAAAATGCAATAAAATATTAGAAAGCTTCTTGCTGGAATCAGGAACATAATTTTTTACCGACATCCGATTAATGAAACGTTTTTTACCCGCCATAATAATCTTTATTTTTCTATCATTAACTGCAGGTGCAGCTCATATTAAAGGCGGCTTTTTTACTTATAAATATTTAAAGCCTGGTACGGGTACCAATTTGATATACCAGGTTACCCTTACCGTTTACATGCAATGCAACCCTTCTGCAGGGCAATTATCAAATCCTATAAACTTCAGTATTTTTAGTGCAGGTACAAACCAGTTTATCCGTAACGAAAGCGTCACTATTACTAATCAATATAATTTAAATAAGGTTTTCGATGAACCATGTATAACTGGTGACCAGCGAAAATGTTACTATACTATTGTTGTTTATAATCTACCCGAAGTTGAATTACCTGCTACACCCGATGGTTACACTATTGCCTACCAGCGTTGCTGCCGTATTGCAGGCATTAACAATGTAGTATCAAGTGGTGCTGTTGGTAATACTTTTGCAATTACTATACCCGGTACTTCAGCTGGAATTAATACTGAAAAAAACAGCAGTCCGGTTTTTTTAGTAAACGATACAGCAGTAGTGTGTTCATCCAGTTTCTTCAGCTATTCATTCCAGGCTTCCGATATTAACCCGGAAGATTCTTTGTCGTATGAATTCTGTGATGCATTGCAAGGCGCAGATCAAACAAATTCCGGTCCGGCTACAGCTACTAATCCTCCTTATAATTCTGTGCCTTATCAATCGCCTTATATTGGTTCACAACCGATGGGAGCAGGAATTATAATAAATTCAAAAACGGGGCTTATAAGTGGTATTGCACCGGGAATTACCGGTCAGTATGTTATAGGTGTTTGTGTAAGTGAATGGAGGAACGGTGTTTTAATAGCCCGAACCAGGAAAGAACTCCATGTGGAAGTAAATGATTGTAATCCATTGCAGGCACTTTTAAATCCAAAGCCTACCACTTGTGATGGTTTTACCGTTAATTTTCAAAATGATGCCGGGGGCAATCCCACCAATACAGACTATATATGGAGTTTTGGAGAGCCTTCCAGTGGCAGCTCGGATACATCTTTATTACCAGCACCTTCTCATACCTATACCTTAGCAGGAATTTACACCGTAAAACTTAAGGTTTCACTTGCCGGCCTGTGTGCAGACAGTACATCATTCCAGGTAAAAGTTTTTCCCGGATTTTTTCCAGGTTTTACTTTTACAGGTAGTTGTTTTAGCAATCCTTTTCAATTTACAGACACTACAAAAACTAATTATGGCGTGGTAGATAGCTGGTCATGGAATTTTGGAGATGCTACTACATTTGCTGATAGTTCAAATATAAAAAATCCACAATGGACCTATACAGGTGCAGGAACAAAACCCGTTTCCCTGATTGTAACAAATAGTTTTGGTTGTAAAGACACAGCACAGGTAACCATCGATGTACTTGATAAACCATTAATAACACTGGCATTTAAAGATACCTTGATTTGCAGATCAGATGCTGTTCAATTAAATGCCAGTGGCACCGGAAATTTCAGTTGGACACCACTTACAAATATTGCCAATCCAAATACACCTAATCCAACAGTTAATCCAACTACTACTACCCGTTATTACGTTAATTTAAACGATAATGGTTGTATTAATAACGATTCTGTTAATGTTCGTGTTGTAGGTTTTGTAACACTAAATGCAATGAACGACACTACCATTTGCCAGGGTGATGCCGTTCAGTTGAATGCAGTTTCTGATGGGCTTCAATTTAGCTGGACACCATCTGCCAACCTTAATAATTCCCGCATAATTAATCCCATTGCGATTACAAATAGCACAACAACTTATAGTGTTACAGCTACAATTGGAAGTTGTAATGTTACTGATCAGGTAACAGTAAGTACAGTTCCATATCCCGGTGCAAATGCAGGAAGCGACCAGACAGTTTGTTATAATACTTCGGGACAATTAAATGCAAGCATTGTGGGTAGTTCTTTTATCTGGTCACCTCCAAATTATTTGAATAATTCCAGTATACTAAACCCGGTTTCTTCTCCGCCACGAACCACACAATATATTTTATTTGTTTATGACACATTAGGTTGTACTAAACCAGGCAGGGATACTGTAATAGTAAATGTATTGCCCCGGGTAAGGGCCTTTGCAGGTCGTGATACCACCGTAGTGGTAGGCCAGCCTTTGCAGTTTAATGGAACGGGTGGTGTTAATTATTTATGGAGTCCTTCTACCGGGCTTTCAAGTGTCACTATTGCTAATCCCATTGGACAGTATACTTCAAATATTGATAGTATAAAGTATAAACTGGTAGTTTCAGATGCCGCAGGATGTGCCGATTCTGCTTATGTTACTGTAAGGGTTTTTAAAACGAATCCTTATGTTTTTGTACCAACTGCATTTACCCCAAATAATGATGGATTAAATGATGTAGTCCGCCCTATTGCTGTAGGTATTGAAAGAATCAATTATTTCCGCATTTATAATCGTTGGGGCCAATTGGTATTTACAACTACTATTAATGGAAAAGGATGGGATGGCAGAATAAATGGAGTGCTGCAAAATAGCGGCGTATTTGTTTGGATGGTTAACGCTGTGGAATACACAGGTAAATCTTTTTTCCAGAAAGGAACGGTGGCGTTGATACGATAATGCTTTTCTAACTAAACCTTAAGCTGGTGGCCTTGAATTATGTAATCCTTACTTTATAAGGTTCTATTGAAAAAGGCAAAAAATGAAAGCACAAGGGTTAATTTCGTTATTAATTTATTAACTCATAAAAATCCCTAATGCCAAAAATTGTTTTTATCACTGGTGCCACATCAGGTTTTGGAAAAGCATGTGCTTATAAATTTGCAGCCCATGGTTACGATCTTATTTTAAATGGGAGAAGAACTGACCGGCTGCAAACTCTTGCTGATGATCTGAAAAAGAAATATAATGTAGCCGTATTACAGTTACCTTTTGACGTGCAGATACAAAAAGATGTTTTTGAATCCATAAATACCATTCCGGAAAAATGGATGGCTATTGATGTGCTGGTTAATAATGCAGGCCTTGCATTGGGGCGTGACTATTTTGAAGAAGGCAGTCTTGAAGATTGGAATACCATGATTGATACTAATGTAAAAGGTTTTGTATATGTGGCTAAAGCAGTATCTCAATTAATGGCAAAAAGGAAGCAGGGGCATATTATTAACATGGGTTCAGTAGCCGGTAAAGAAGTTTATGAAAAAGGAAATATGTATTGCGCTACTAAGTTTGCTGTAGATGCCATCAGCAAGGGTATGCGGATAGATATGCTGAGACATAATATAAAAGTTACTGCTATTAATCCGGGTGCGGCAGAAACAGAATTCTCAATAGTAAGATTTAAAGGTGATGAAGGAACTGCTAAAAGCATTTATATTGGCATCAAACCATTAACAGCTGAAGATGTAGCGGATGTTATTTTCTATTGTGCATCACTTCCCGAACATGTTTGTATTAATGATCTTACCATCAGCTGCACCCGGCAGGCAAATGCTATTTACTTTAACAGAGAACAACCAGTTGATTAATATCAATATTATAAGCATTTACCTGTGTATTCACTTTCCTATAACATTGTTATAGAAAATATCCTGCGATGTTGGTATAATACTTGCCGTAGATGCCCGTCGAAAATCTACCTGAAATCAATTTTTTTTGAGTCAAAATTTAGATTTCGGGAAACTGCCTGTTATATTTACTATGTACTTCCAATATCAATTAAACTCCGTTATGAAAAATCCGTTACTCCTTATCGTTTTAAGCTTTTTCAGCGCCACCGTTTTCTCACAAGATGTTATTCGTTTACAATCCTGTAACAATCCACTTATTGGTAAACAGGTGGACAGTTTAAAAG
>JBKJXQ010000289.1:0-3438 GCA_046716235.1 Chitinophagaceae bacterium | reverse complement strand
TTCCCATCTGGGGTATCAAAAAATTTGGCGGTACAAAATATGGGGTTTGGGGCTGTACCATCGGCTTTTTATTGGCATTCTGGATGGGTCCGTGGGGTATTATCATCGGTCCTTTTCTCGGTGCTTTTGCAGGTGAAATGATCTACGGTCAAAATACCAAAAAATCATTCAAAGCGGCACTTGGTTCCTTTGTGGGCTTTCTGTTGGGCTCATTTCTAAAGTTGGTAATTTGTTTTATGATGTTATATTATCTTATTGCCAGTATTTAAAAAGCAAGCTTCAATAAACGAAATCCTGCTGCATATCTTTAATTTAGCGTTATAACTATTTACGAATGGCAAACTCCATTTCCGACAAATTAAAAATAAAAGCAAAATTCATTTTGCTTACATTAAATGCGCCAGACCATTTTAAAAAAAAATTGGAAGGCTTGCCGGCCGGTGTAAAAATTACTGATAAAGGAAAAGAATATGATCAGTTGCATTGGTTTGTAATGAATAAAGCACAGATGGAAAAAGAAATGAGTAAAGTGATGAAACTGGTAAAGCCCCAAGTGATTGTGTGGGTGTATTATCCTAAAGGAACATCAAAAATTCAAACTGACTTGACCAGAGATAAAGGCTGGGATTGTTTATTAGCCGAAGGCGATAAACTAAAATGGATAAGTTTGATTTCTTTTGATACTACCTGGTCGGTGTTTGGCTTCCGTACTAAAAACGAAGCCGATAAAAAGAAGGAAGGAAGACCAAACGTGGAAAGAGAAATCTTTAACTGGATAAACCCGGCGACCAAAGAAGTAACACTACCGGATGAACTTACCGCTGCGCTTAAAAAGAATAAAAAACTGGAAGCCTATTTTCATACACTTGCCTTCAGCCATAAAAAGGAATACATCGAATGGATAGTAACTGCGAAGAGAGAAGAAACAAAAGCTGAAAGAGTAAAAGGAACGATAGAAAGATTAACCAAAGGCTGGAAGAATCCGGCGAACAGATAAATATTAAATAGCAATCATTTATAAATTGATCAGCCCATACAGCCTGTGATATTCTTAGGAATATTACTTTATAATTTTAGCTACTCCTGCTTTTTCCACTTCACAATCGTTATTAAACAAATCTTCACATTTCTCTTACTCAACTTTGTCTATTTTTAGATGTCAATTTATCTCATGAAAGAAAAAGGGTTATTATTTTTTACATTTCTGCTTTCCTTCAGCATTTCTTACTGTCAAAAAATAAATCCGGAAAACCCGGACTTATCTCCGGGTAATTTCAAACTGGATTTATTACCCAATTCTGAAATCAACATTCCCATACAGATAAATCTGAAACCGATGTATGCAATGGCGGAGAAAAGTGTAGACACATTATTTACTTCTCCAGGCTATCCGGATGGTTGGGTACAGGAAAGCTGTGACAGCAGGTATAAATATTCTTTTCGCCGAAGCCCTTTACAAATAAAAGGTTCGGGCAGTTCGCTTACTATTGGTTTTACCGGCTATTATAAAATTGTTGGTTCTACAAGGGTTTGTGTAAGTGGTACAGTTATTTCACCCTGGACGCCACCCTGCCGCTGCGGCTTTACAGAACCTGAACGCAGAGTAAATGTTTCTTTCTCAAACTCAATCACTATACAACCGGATTTTAAAGTAAAACTTATTGTAAACCGGGAGGAGCCAAAACCATTGGATAAATGTGAAGTGTGTTTTTGGGGGCAGGATATTACCGGGCAAGTAATAAATGGGCTGTCAGCAGAGCTGGATGCTTCAAAAACAGAAATGGAAAAAATATATGGCTCTGTTGATTTAAAACCCCGTTTTCAGCAGGTATGGGATCAATTAAATAAAATGTATAACCTGTATGAATTGGGCTGGTTGCAAATAAATCCACAAAAAATTCGCATCAATAATTTATTTATAAATAAAGATTCGCTGAATATATACCTGGGCTTGTCTGCCAAACCTGTTATCAGTTTTGAAAAGCCCGTTGAAAAAAAATCGATAATCCCGAGCCTTGGTACATTCAGCCGGCAGCATGGCTTTTCTATTTTTTTGGATGCAGTGATGAACTATGATTCATTGAGCTGGATACTGAATCAACAAATACAGGGTAAGGAGTTTAATTTTAAAAAAGGCTTTGTCAAAAAGAAATTTATCATTGATGAATGTAAAATTTATGGTGGTGGTTTTGAGAAACTTATAATTAAAATTAAATTTTCCGGTACCAATAACGGAGTAGTGTACCTGGTAGGAAAACCTGTTTATAACAATGATAAAAAAACGATTGAGATAGCAGATATTGATTTTGACATTAAATCAAAAAATGTATTGCTCGGTACTGCCGACTGGCTTTTTGATAAAAAAATAACCAAAGAGATAAGCAAGCAGGCAAGATTTGAACTTGGCGCATATATTGACACTGCTAAAATAAATATTAATAAACAACTGAACCAGGAATGGATAAAAGGTATACGTAGCTATGGCGATATTAAAGATATTAAACTCATTGGCATTTTCCCTATGCAACAAAACCTGGTGATACGAAGTAATTGTACCGGTGAATTATCTGTAAAAGTTGAATCAATTAATTTTAGCCTGTAAGTTCATCCTCCGTATTTCTTATTTTGAAAGTAAAATTTCGCTGAACAATATAACTGAAAAGCACCATAATAGCCATTGTAATTATTTGTGCAATCGTTGGATAAATTTTAAATTTTTCAACTAATAACCGAAGCAGCATATAATTAAGTCCCAGGTTAAAAACATATAGCATAAAGTAGCGGAATAACTGTACCCTTCCTTTCATATACGAATTACTGAACACCACATATTTCATCAGAAAAAAGCCTAACGGAAAACAAATAAAGAATGAAAGTAACAAGGCCGCACTGTGTGCCTCAAAAACATAAAAACTAAAGTCAACAGGTTTTTCACGAAAAACAAATTTAAATCCAATATAAAAAATCACATATCCTAATGCTGTATTAAATCCACCGGAAGCTGCATACCTGAAGGTTTGCAACCCAAAAATTCTCCTGAATGGCGGATAAAAAAAGTCGATTACCGGAAGTATCAAATCTCTTATACCATGTATTTGTTTCCTCATGCAGGGCAAAGTTAATGGCTAAGCTAATAAAAGAGAAATGCAGTTAAAGGGCTTTGTGGTGACAGGTACTTAATTTTGTGATAAATAATAAAGAAAAGATGAGCATTGTCAGCAGGATAAAACCTTTAATATTAAAAGCACTTAATGATCTGTACGGGCAGACTTTTAATGAAACAGATTTAACTATCAACATTACCAAACCAGAATTTGAAGGCGATTACACTCTGGTACTTTTTTCTTATGTAAAACAATTAAAAAAGTCACCTGAAGCATTGGGTAGTGAGATAGGTGAGGTATTGATAAAAGCTGACCCCGAAATTTTTACCGGGTA
>JBKJXQ010000288.1:0-3256 GCA_046716235.1 Chitinophagaceae bacterium | reverse complement strand
CATAAAACGCATTCGTTATTAAATTAAGAATCACCCTTCCAATATCCTGCGGAATGATGTTGATGTTGCCGATGGTTTCATCATAATCAGTTTTCATCGTTGCATTAAAAGATTTATCCTTTGCCCGTAAACCATGATAAGCTAACCGCAGATATTCATCTGCCAGTTTGTTAATATCAGTTGATTCTTTTACCCCACTGCTGCTACGGCTATGTTGCAACATACCTTTTACTATCGCATCGGCCCGTTTGCCATGATGAGTGATCTTTTCCTGGTTTTCTTTAACATTACTGGCAATAGCTTTTACATCATCCAGGTTTCCCTTTGTAATCTCTTCCTCCATTTCCCCAATCAGTTCTGTATTTACTTCCGAAAAATTATTGACGAAGTTTAACGGGTTTTGTATTTCATGGGCAATGCCTGCGGTAAGCTCACCCAGCGAAGCCATCTTCTCGGATTGGATGAGCTGGGATTGGGTGGTTTTCAGGTTAGCCATTGCAATTTCTATTTCTGTATTATGTCTTTTAAGCATGGCATTGGATTTTTGACGATGCCGGTTGGTCCGCCACAAAAAAAGCACCGCTAACAGAAAAACGGCCAAACCTCCAAGCAGTAAATATTTCTGAATCCTGTTCTTATACTCTTTTTGTGCCGCCTGGATTTCCTGTTCCCGTTGCTGTGCATCAAAATCAATATTTTGAAACTGCTGCGCCTGCTTTGAATTAAAAAGACTGTCGTTTATTTTAATGATCAAAGACTGGTATTTTACTATACTGTCACTATTACCCGTTTTTTTATAAAAATCTGATAGTGCGGTATAAGAACGCAACAAAAGGTCTGGAGCATTTAAGTATCGGGCTACAGCTAATCCATCTTGTACATAATAAAAGACTGAATCGGCATTACCTGAATGTTTATAAATATCTGCCAATGCAAGATTGCTGGCGACTATTCCCCTGGTATAATTATGCTCTATACTTTTCTCCAAAGCATTTTTGTAGTATTCCTTTGCCGTCTGCTGCTTCCCTATAGCTGTATATACCCGTCCCATATTTAGCAATATACTGCCCAGGTATCTTTTATAGTCAGCCTCGATTGCATAGTTATAAGATTTCTGAAGGCTGATTAAAGCGGAGTCCGGGTGTTTCAAAGACAAATAAGTTCTACCCACCGTAATATAGGTCATACAAAGTATCTTCAAATTCTTTGATTCTTCTGCAAGTGGTATTGCCGCTTTATAATAAAAAAATCCCTTTTCATAATTACCGGAATTACCATACAAAATTCCCGCATACTGAAGTATCCGGCTCAAATTTGCAAGCCGCTGCATACGGGCCGGTAGAGAACGATCAGTAACATCTGTTGCAGGAAATTGAACAGGTAAAATATTTTTTTCACTATCTGGATCTTCTGCAATGGCAATGGCTGATAAAAGTGTTAGTAAGGACCGGGGGTAGTTGCCCATGTTAAGCAGTGCATAACCCATTTCCCCCAGCGCAACTACTTCCTCCAGTTGGAGGTTTAGTTTTCTTGTAATAGCCAGCATTTTACCTGCATAATAATAAGCACTGTCGGGATTAATTTCAGAATAAACATTTGCAATTTTCTCCAGCAGGTTTAAATTAATTGTGTCGTTTTTTGAAAAAGTGATTTCCTTTTTCAGGCTGTCAATATAGGCTTGTTGTGCTGCGCCAAATTTTACGATAATCCAAAAAAGTGCAGTAAAGATGATTCGTCTTTTCATTTGCTTTAATTATTTCACTGGTAAACTTAAAATAAACGCTGCCCCTTCACCTTACTTTGCTTCATCTTCATCGGGGTAGTAATCCAGGCCCTCCCAATACTTTTATATATCCAGGATGTCAATCCCTGTTTCCTGCCCGGGGAATTTGTTAAAGAGGATTGATATCATAATCTATACGTTTACTGAAATCAACATTCCTTATCCAGCACTTCAACAATTTTTGCATAAAACTCCCGGGCTCTTTCCGGTGTGCTGCCAATGCAAACCACACCCAATTTACCATATTGGGATAATGCACCGATCAAATGAAACATCACCCCTTCCTGCGAAGTGCCATCGTAATGAAGATCATTCACCATGGCTATGTCAATAAGATCATGGGGGCTAAGGCCTGCATATTTTTCATTTTTTAAATTATCAGAGCAGAAATAATAACGAATCAGGTGGCCTTTGGAGGTATAATATCTTCCTTCCTGTTCATTATAAATACCGTCTGTTAAAAATTGCAGCATCAGGAATGGGTGTGTAGTACCACCTTTACGAAGATTAATTTCAATGGGATAATGTTTCCATTCTTCCTTTTCTTTTACTGAAATAAAATCGATAGCAAAACGTCCCAGAACGCCTTTTTCTTTTAATGCGGTGGCAACTTTTTGTCCCATAGTTCCCAGTTCAACAGCATAGTCAACAGATGCTGGAAATTGTGCCCCAATATATACCTGGCCACTTTCACCACCCAGTTCCTGATCATGGGTGGAAATAATTTCCACCATACCGGCTGGTGTTATTCTGCATTGTACTGATGGTGATTGTTTCTGTTCACCTTCCAAAAATTCTTCTACAATACCACCCATACTTTTAAATTTTTCTAAAAACATGGAATAAGAAAGATCTTCAGCCACTAATTTTAACCGCTGTTGAAGGTTTTCTTTTATCCAGCTTTTTAAATCAGCGGCTTCTTCTGAACCTGCATAAGAAAAAACAGCATTGCCATCACCTGAAAAACCATCATTGATTTTTACTACTCCTTTTCGTAATGCAGGATTTTGTTCATTCAATTTAACCAGGCCATTGATAATATCCTGTTCTGTATGCAGGTCTTCAAAACCGGGGGGCACTGATAAATCACATTCTCTGAAAATTTTCCGGCCATTACTTTTACTGCCGAGGTCGTACAAATCAGGATCGCAGCCGTAAATAGGAATTTGCAGTTGCACGGACAGTGAACGTTCTTTTGGGGTTACAATAAAACAGGACATGTGTGCTTCATGATCGGGCGGTATAAATTCTTTTATTCGCTGAATAAGCCGGGGCCGTTCTAAAATTTTTTGTATGAGTGGTTTGGGGGAAGAGTCGTGACAACTAAGCAAGGTTAACCTCCGCTGTGCATGATAGCCGGTAATGCCTGGCAACATGTGCAGATAATAATCAATAATAACCGGGTCAATTGTTTCACTGGTAATATAAATAACATTGGTGCGGGGCATTCGTAACAGCATCAGCATACAGAGC
>JBKJXQ010000287.1:0-2751 GCA_046716235.1 Chitinophagaceae bacterium | reverse complement strand
AAACAACTGTCAAATTTACCAACCACGGATTTATGCTGGGTGTGGGTTTTCAGGTTTTTTTGAGAGGAAAAAATTAAGCTGATTCTGTAAAGTAAATAGGGTAAATAAAGTAGTTTAATACTTTATTTACCCTATTTATTATTATACTTCTTTTGCATTTATTTATTCATCATCTTGGCCTCTATACTTAATGTAGCATGTGGCACGGCACGCAGACGGGCCTTATCAATCAACTTACCAGTAACACGGCAAATGCCATAGGTTTTATTTTCAATACGCATCATCGCCTTTTCCAGGTGATCGATAAAAGTAATCTGACGGCTGGCCATCTGGCTCAATTGTTCCCTTTCCATACTTACACTTCCATCTTCCATAGTCATATAGCGGCCTTCGTCCATATCGCCGCCTTCGTCTTTACGGGTAATTAAACCCTGTAAATAAGACAACTCCTTCTTGGCAGCATCCAGTTTTTTCTGAATTACTTCCCGGAATTCTGTAAGATCTACATCCGAATACCGCATGGTAGGTCCGGTAGCATATTGAATAGCTGATGCGTCTAATACAGATTTTGTAAACTCGGGTTCATATTTTACTGATCTTCTTGTAGTTGTTTTAGGCGTTGCCATTTTAGAAGGCCTTGGTGGATCTTTCTTTGTAATGGGCTGTACTTTAGGTTTGATCGATACCAAAGATTTGGGATCAATTCCGCCTGCCTTTTTTATCACCGGTGGTGGTGGCGGTACTTCAACTTTTACAGCTACATTAGTTACAGGTTTTGCCACAGGCTTAACCGCTGCTTTAGGTGCAGGTTTACTTACCACTTTTGGAGCAGGTTTAGCTGCTGCTTTAGAGGCGGGCTTAGCTACAGGTTTAGATACCTTCTTAGGCACAACTTTTTTAGATACGGGTGCAGATTTTTTCACAGTTTTCTTTGTCGCTGTTTTTTTTGAAACAGCTTTTTTAGGGGCGGGTTTGGCAGCCTTTTTAGGAGCCGGTTTTTTCTTACTTGCCATAATTTACCCTTTTTTTAAAACAATCACATTTAGCGAAACATCGTTTATGTCAATGACAATGCCATTCTCGATTTTTGTTACAAATTCCAGCTTGTCGGCTAGAATTTCGGCGCAAATATAGGATTTAAACTGAGCCAAAGAATCTTTTAATCCATTCGCCACCGACACCTGTACTTCTATTCTGTCCGTCAGGTCAAAACCGTTGTCTTTTCTTATTTTTTGAATGCGGTTTACAAATTCCCTGGCATTGCCTTCCGCTTCCAACTCCGGTGTCACCGTTACATCCAATGCTACCGTTAGACTGCCTTTATTGGCCACCGTCCATCCTGGAATATCTTCGCTGCTGATGTCAACTTCGGCTATTTGTAATATTACAGGTTCGCCATCAACTGACAAATTATATTGACCTTCTTTTTCTAACAGCGCAATATCTTCTTGTGTGAATTGAGACAGTACAGCTGACACAGCTTTCATTTTTGGTCCCAATTTTTTACCGAGTGCGACAAAGTTGGGTTTGATCTTTTTACTGATAAAAGTATTATCAGGATCCAGGTATTCTATTTCTTTTATATTAACCTCTGCTTTTATCAGGTCTTCAATTTTTTGCAATTGTTCTTTCATAGCAGCGCTTAGTACTGGTATCAATACCTTTTGTAAAGGCTGCCGTACTTTTATATTTACTTTTTTTCTTAACGAAAGAATTAATGAAGAAGCATCCTGCGCCAGTTGCATTCTTTCTTCCAAAGGCAAATCAATGGCCCCCCTGCCCCCTAAAGAAGGTTTCTGTGTAGCATCAATATCGGGATAACTGATATGATGCACAGATTCAACTTTACTTCCATCAGTGTTTGTAAAACGATTTGTTATTGCGTTTAAGTTCTGGAAAACAACATCACTAAAAAATGGAGAGATTGGTGCTATTAGCCTGGTGATGGTTTCCAAACATTCATACAAAGTTTGGTAAGCACAAATTTTATCCTGCTCGTATTCTCCTTTCCAGAAACGTCTTCTGCATAACCTGACGTACCAATTACTTAAATGGCTGTCTACAAAATCTTCAATTACCCGGCCAGCCTGTGTAGGCTCATAATCATCCATGTAAGCATTGGCTTTTTTTATCACTGTATTGAGGGATGAAAGAATCCATCGGTCAATTTCCGGACGTTCAACAACCGGGATGTATTCTTCCTTAAACGAAAATCCATCGACATTGGAATAAAGAGCAAAGAATTGATACGTATTATATAAAGTACCAAAGAATTTTCGTTGCACTTCTTTGATACCATCGAGGTCAAACTTCATATTGTCCCACGGCGATGCGTTGGTAACAAGATACCATCTTGTTGCATCAGCTCCGAAGGTTTCAATGGTTTTGAACGGATCAACCACATTGCCCAACCGCTTACTCATCTTATTGCCATTCTTATCAAGCACCAGGCCGTTTGACACACAGGTTTTATAAGCCACACTATCAAATAACATCACCGCTATAGCATGAAGGGTATAGAACCAGCCTCTTGTCTGGTCAACACCTTCAGCGATATAATCTGCCGGAAAACTTTGTTCGAATGTGTCTTTATTCTCAAATGGAAAATGCCATTGGGCATAAGGCATGGCGCCACTGTCAAACCAAACATCAATTAAATCAGGAACTCTTTTCATTGGCAAGCCTGATTTACTTTCTAATATGATATCATCAACATTCGGTTTGTGTAAATCCAAGTCGTGAGTCGTGAGT
>JBKJXQ010000286.1:0-3536 GCA_046716235.1 Chitinophagaceae bacterium | reverse complement strand
TTGCCATCATCAATTTTAAATATAGTCTGATTTTTCCCATTTCTTAATTCAAAGCCCGTTTTCAGTTCCTCAGTTACTCTATTAACAGAAAGGCGAACGCTTAAACTTGAATTTTTATATACTTCATCTTTAGATAAATTACCATTTAAACCAACTTTGTACACCCAATAATTCCAGGGATCTTTTATGATAGAATCTTTTTTATCGGTTACTTTTTCAGTTCTTTTAAAACTTATTATTGCATCTTTGGCAGCACTTGTTTTAGCAACGTAAGGGGCAAGGCCGAGTTTCATATATTTTATTAGCAAATCCCGTTGCTCAAACTCGGTGAGGTTGGGGTCTGTATTAAATTGTAACGTATCCTGCATATTATTAAAACGATTTTGCCCAAAGAAAATAAGTTGATATTTACTGCCGCCGCTGCCGGTTCTTTGTTCGGTTATCAGTATATGAACGTCAGATGCAATCCGGTCGAGCATAAAATCAACAAGGTTTATCTCAGTTCTGATAAAACGTATATCACATCTGGTATTGCTACAGTCAACAAAGACCTTTAATTTATCGGGTATTTTTGAATCGTTCTGCGCAAAAACAGAGAAAGATAAAAGAGTTAATGTAAAAGCAAAAAGAATGCTTTTTTTCATACTGAGTGGTTGTAAGGTTTAAGTAACAGGGAGCTTCTGATTGGGATATAAATAAATTTAAGTTCGGGCTTCTGGAGTTAAGAGAAAACAATCTTATTTGAAATTTTGTAAAGAAAAGAAGATACAGAGCTTTATGCAATATTTATTTATGAATGGAAAAGATAACATGACAAGTGGAAATCGATAGGCTATTAACGAGGAAAGAAAAAACAGTTATAGTTTTGTAGTACAATTTAAATGAATAATACATCCTCGTCATCCGTTTCCAGATTATTTAATTCAAGAAAAACTTCGTACAGGCTTTCAATAGCCAGTTTGCCTTCATCTCCCAAATCAAGACTGTAATTATTTACATATAGATCAATATGCTGCCGCACTACATCCTCACTCATTTCCTGAGAATGCAGTTTGACATAATCTGAAATAACCGGATAATTTTTAAAAGCAAAATCAAGGCTTGTACGTATAAGTTGGTTTACTTTCAGTGCTACCGATCTTTTTACCGATTGATTGATGGCAATACCACCTAATGGAACAGGTAACTCCATTTTTTCTTCCCAGTATTCACCAAGGTCTTTTACTTTATGTAAACCCTTTTGCTGATAAGTAAATCGATTTTCATGAATAATAACACCGAGATCGGTTTCTTTATTCAATAATGCCTCTTCAATAGCAGAGAAGATCATGAAATTTTTATCAATTGCTTCCGGGTAAGCATAGCTAAATAATAAATTTGCAGTTGTATGAATACCGGGAAGTGCAATAGAAGCCTGGTTTATTTCTTCATTTGTTAATTCTTGGGAAGAGTCAGTAATTAGTAATGGCCCAACTCCTTTTCCAATAGCACTTCCTGCATTCAATAATGTATAGTTTTCGAGAGATCTGAAAAAAGCAGGAAAACTTAGTTTGGTAATATCCAGTTTGCCTTTTAATGCCCATTGATTTAATGTTTCCACATCTGCCAGCACCGCATCAAATTCAAATCCTTCTGTATTTATTTTTTTATTGATTAATGCATCAAAAATAAATGTATCGTTGGGACAGGGGGAAAAGCCTATTGTCAATTTCATAATTTTTCTAACAAACGGATTAATTCATTGTTCAGGTTAAGAATGGAATCTTTCATCTTCCATTTTTGTTTATTCCTTTCACCAATATAATTGGAGATACTTCTTATTTGCAGAAAAGGAATTTTTTCCATCCCGCATACATAATGCAAAGCTGCACCTTCCATTGATTCCACCACAGGATCAAATTTCTCTTTATACAATGCTATTTTCTTTTTTGCCGTAGTAATTTCATTGACGGAAACTGCTTTTACTTTTTTCAGGGTTACTTTTTTTAATAGCTCATTTTTATTTACCAATGAGCCTTTTGAAAAAGGGTATTGATTTTCGGGAACTAATCCCAGTTCAAACAATGTTTTTAATTTGCCCGATTCTTTCACACCCATATCAGCAAAAGTATCCTGCTTAACAGCAAAAACACTTCCTAATTGAATTGATTTGTCAAAACAGCCGCCAATTCCGGCTTGTATCACTACGTCAGGTCGTTTAATATTCAGTTGTTTGGTAAGTGAATAAGTAGTGGAGGTAAGCCCAATGCCTGTAATCAAGATATCAACCTGAAGATTTGCAGACAGTTGGTTATTACCCCGGTAATATTCCAGAAAGGGAGTGATTTCCATAACGGTAGCTGCAATTACAAGGCAGTTCATAAAAAAAAGATTAATAATCAGTAATTAAGCCTGCAAGGTAACTAAACTATGTTCTTTTTTAGAGGAAGTAAAAGTTGTTTTCTATTACCTTTGCGCCTCACAATTTCCTCCGCCCAAAGCTGTGAGGGAACTAAAAAGTAAAGCATGGTTTACTTAACAAGATCTGAACATTTTAACGCCGCCCATAAACTTTATAATCCGGCCTGGACTTACGATAAAAACGAGGAGGTTTTCGGAAAATGTGCCAATGAAAATTGGCATGGGCATAATTATGAGTTGCTGGTTACCGTAAAGGGACAGCCAAATCCTGATACTGGTTTTGTCTTTGATGTTAAGCAATTAAGCAATATTATCAAAGATCATATCATTGAAAAAGTAGATCACCGTAACCTGAATGTGGATGTAGCGTTTATGAGAGATAAAATGTGCAGTACAGAAAATCTTGCCATTGCCATCTGGAAAGAATTGGTACCTCATTTACCATATGGCGTGCAATTGCATTGCATCAAAATATATGAAACACCCCGCATTTATGTGGAGTATTTCGGGGAATAGTCGCAGATAACCAAACCTTTTGCTTTATTGTCCGTTAATTTAATTTGATAATTCGTAATTTGTTAGTATGACTAAAAAAGTAGCTGTATTCAGAAGAGAGCATTTTAATGCAGCTCATCGTTTGTTTAATCCGGATTGGGATGTTGCTACCAACGATAAGGTTTTTGGCAAATGTGCATTACCTAACTACCATGGGCATAACTATGAACTTGAAATAAAAGTAGTAGGAAAGCCCGATAAAGAAACAGGCTATGTAATGGATATGAAAGAACTGGGTGATTTGGTAAAAAGAGAAATTCATTCAAGATTCGATCATAAAAATTTAAACCTCGATACAAAAGAGTTTAAAAAACTGAACCCTACGGCTGAGAATATTGCTGTTGTTATTTATAAATTGTTGAGACCGCATATTGATAAAAAAATGGATATGCAGGTAAGGTTATATGAAACGCCAAGAAACTTTGTTGAGTACCCGGTAAAATAATTTGACAATTTGTGAATGTGAAAGTGTGGAAGTAAGCGACGAATTAATAAACTATTTTTTATAAAAGTGAATGGTGATTAGCCAAAGTCTCTTTTCAGATTCACACATTTTATCACTCTCTTAGATAATTATATGG
>JBKJXQ010000285.1:0-2880 GCA_046716235.1 Chitinophagaceae bacterium | reverse complement strand
GTACGAACCTTTGGAGGAAAAGGAGAACAAAAAGGCTATTGCGCATTTAAAGCAAGTTAATTTTGATGCTTTTGATTATCCTTCTATTTTAATTTTGGGTAACGGGCCAGAAAATTATCAAGACCGTTTGTCTGCTATTGGTAAACTAAATTTACAATTGGGAGTATTGGAATATCAAGCAAAGAAAGCTCCTTTAATTATTGTTTCGGGAGGTCATGCCCATCCTTTTCGAGCAGCTTATTGTGAGGCGATTGAAATGAAAAAAGAATTGATGGATGTGTATCATATCCCTGAAGATAATATCATTATTGATCCTTTTGCCAGACATACCACCACTAATTTGCGCAATGCCACTAGGTTGATGATTGCGTATCAAATGCCTCTTGACAAGAAAAGTATTGTAGTAACGAATGCGAATCATAGCGATTATGTTGGAAATCCAAACTTTAATGTGCGTTGTATGGAGGAATTGGGTTATTTGCCTGCAATTATTTTAAAAAGACTAAATTCGACTGCGCTAGAATTCCTACCCAATATAGAATCCTTGCATCAAAATCCAATTGATCCCTTAGATCCGTAAATGTATAGCATGAAAAAAATTCTTCTTTTAGGACTTACTTTGTTGATAGTAGCCTGCCAGTCTTTGAAAAATAATAGTATCCAAGAGGAATCCTCAGTAGAAAAAGTAAATGTTTTTTTGGGCAGTTCAGGAGATCATGGACAAATGTCTCCATCTGCTTCTTCTCCCTTCAATATGATGAGTATAGGCCCGCAAACCTATCCTCATATTCATTCGGGTTACGAGCACCTGGCCAAAGAATTTTTGGGATTTACCCATAGCCGCATGGAAGGAGTTGGTTGTTTGGGAAGTGGAGGAAATTTATTAATCAAACCAATTTTGGATCATGATGCCCGCACTTTATTACTAAAGAAAGAAGAATCAGCTTCTCCGGGTTTTTATCAGGTAGCATTCGAAAATGGAATTCAGGCCCAAATGAGTGTTAAACATAATTTTGGAATTCATCATTATGAATTTCCGAGAAAGGGAGCAGGGCTTCATATTGATTTATCGCACGCTTTTGTCAATCGATTTGTAGCTGAAGAGCATGAAATAGGAAATAATAACATCAGTGGCTGGATTGACACCCAAACCACTTGTGATAAAGGAATATATCGTATTTATTATGTGTTGGAATTCTCTAATTTGGGAACGATAACAAAAACTGCCAACCATCAATATCATATTTCTGCCCTTGCGGATGCTACAGAAATGGAAGTTCGTGTTGGTTTTTCTTCAATAAGTACGGCTTTCGCCAAAGCTAAAATAGAAGCTATGTCTCTGGAAGATTTGGTTGCGCAAACAACAGCAGCATGGAATCATCATTTAAACCGAATAGTAGTTAGTGGCGAAAAAGATCGGGAAGATTTATTCTATTCGCTTTTATACCGAGGATTACAAGCGCCGTTTTTAGTTTCGGAAACTGATGGTACCTATAAAGCTATTGACGGTTCCATTCAAAAGTCCAGTAGTCCTACATACAACGGTTGGGCTATTTGGGATAATTATCGTGAGCAATTGCCTATGCTTTCGCTGGCTTATCCAGAACGTTTTGGCCCCATTGTGCGCTCTATTGCTAATTTGTATCCGTATGGGAAAAATAATTGGGCAACAAAGCACGAATCCTCACCAACAGTCCGCACAGAACATGCAATTGTTGTTTTATTGGATGGGTATAAAAAAGGATATCCAATCGATTTTAATGCCATTAAAGATTCCTTAATTGCAGAAGTGGATCGATTAGAATACAATACGCCAGATAAGGCTTTGGAATCTTCTTATGATAGTTGGGCGCTTTCTGAAATCCTGAAAATCACCAAAGACCCTTTGTTGAGTGCCAAGTATTTGAATAAAGCGTTAGAATACAAACACTATTGGGAAAAAGATTTCGCTGATTTATCCCAGAAAGATATTGATAAAATGCCCGCTCGCGGAATGTATCAGGGCACTGTATGGCAGTATCGGTGGTTTGTTCCTTTTGATGTGTTGGGTCTAAAAAAATTAATAGGAGGCGAAACTCCTTTTTTAAGGCAATTGGATCAATTTTTTGCAGAGGACAATTACAATCATGCAAATCAACCGGACTTGCAAGTTCCGGGACTCTATAATGCGAGTTCCCAACCTTGGAAATCACAAAAACTGTTTCGGAATATTCTGTTGGATACGGTCGTTCAAGCTTATTTTAATGATAATAGTAAAGGGATTGATTCTTATATTGGAAGAATTTATAAGAATGAACCCAAAGCCTATTTGCGCACCATGGATGATGATGCTGGTACAATGTCCTCCTGGTTTGTGATGCGAAGTATAGGGCTCTCTCCTGCAAATATTGGAAGCCCCATTTACTATTTAACGGCTCCAATCTTTGAGTCTGTAAAATTGAATTGGGAAAACGGAAAATCATTTCATATTAAAGTTCGTAATTATGATAAAGATCACTTTTATATTCAATCGGCTCGTTTAAACGGTCAGTCTTTATTTAGAAATTGGTTGACACAGGAAGAGATTAGCAATGGTGGTACCCTAATCATTGAAACTGGGGAATTCCCTAATAAAAACTGGGGAATTGAGGATCAGTGGATTTCAAAAGCAGAGTAATAAAATTGATTAATAAATTAGGTATCAGTGATTTTTTTCGTTTAAGATCTTTTACCCCATAAAACGAGAAGCCTAGTTGAAAGTCCGGGCTTCTCGTTTTTGCTTATAAGTTACAATAGCGATTCAGATTAATTATTTTAAAAGGTTTAAAACAATTCCGAACCAATTATCAGCGGTTCGACCTGTTCCATTTTTAGGCTAGTGTATTGGCAAAATTCCTCAAC
>JBKJXQ010000284.1:0-3646 GCA_046716235.1 Chitinophagaceae bacterium | reverse complement strand
GTACTAAGCCGCCAAGTGTGCTGCCGGCACCTTTTTCTACTGATTTTATTAATTCTTGTGGGTGCAGGCCTAATAGTAAGCCTGTCATAATAGCGACAATTAATAATGACAGGAAAGGGCTTACTTTTTTTACGGTTAAAAAAATTTGAACCACTATCGCAAAAAGAATGATTGCCAATGTCATAATTAAAGTTATTTTACTGAACAAAAAAGCATTTACAGAAAATTCCAGTTTGGCTGGCCTGCTGTACATAGTTTTTCTCACTAAATATAGCAGTTATGTTTCTTTTTTTTTATTATAAAAAATAAATAAAGGTGGTAGCTTCCTTTTTAATTCTATACTAACTTTAGAAAAGTTTAGTACTTACAAAAAATATTACTGTATGCTCCTGTTGGGTATAGATCTTGGAACTTCATCTGTAAAAGTATCGGTTATTGATGCACACTCACAACATTGTATTGCATCTGCACATTACCCGGAAACTGAAGCAACAATTATCACCTTGCAACCTGGTTGGGCAGAACAAAGCCCTGACGAATGGTGGGAACAAGTAACACAAGCCATTCTTCTATGTCATGCATCCAAAAAATATAACCCACTTGATATTGGAGCCATAGGCATTGCTTACCAGATGCACGGTTTGGTTGTAGTAGATAAAGAACAGCAAGTGCTGAGGAATTCTATTATCTGGTGCGACAGCCGGGCAGTGGAAATTGGTAATAAGGCATTTCATAAAATAGGGAAAGAAAAATGTTTATCGCATTTGCTGAACTCTCCCGGAAATTTTACCGCTTCTAAACTTGCCTGGGTAAAAGAATATGAACCTGCTGTGTATGATACAATAGATAAAGTAATGTTACCCGGTGATTTTATTGCTATGAAAATGACGGGTGAATGTACCACTACTGTTTCAGCACTTTCAGAAGGAATTTTTTGGGATTTTAGAGAAAACTGTCTTTCTAAAGATATACTTGAATATTTTGGTATTGATTCTTCATTAATTCCGGCTGTGCAACCATTATTTGCACCGCATGGGTTTTTAAAAGAAACAACTGCAGAAAAATTATTACTAAAAAAAGGAATACCTGTTTCTTATAAAGCCGGTGATCAGCCAAATAATGCTTTATCGCTGAATGTGCTGCAGCCCGGCGAAGTAGCAGCTACAGCAGGTACTTCAGGAGTTATATATGGAGTAAGCAGTGAGTTGCATTATGATATTCAGTCCCGGATTAACAGTTTTGCTCATGTAAATCATTCTCCCATTCTGGAAGGAGAAGTTCGGGGCCAGAACCGGGTTGGTATTTTATTATGTATTAATGGAGTTGGTATTTTTAACAGGTGGATAAAAAATATTGCCGGGGCCCGTCACAGTTATGAAGAATTAAATGAAGCGGCAGCAAAAATCCATGTTGGTACAGATGGATTAATAGCAATGCCATTTGGCAATGGAGCAGAACGGATGCTGAATAATAAATCAATTGGCGGCCATTTTCATAACTTGGATTTTAATATACATACAGCAGCACATTTAGTAAGAGCAGTGCAGGAAGGCATTGCTTTTTCTTTTCGTTATGGTTTAGATATTATGCGGCAAAATGGAGTAACCCCGCAAGTAATAAGGGCAGCGAAGGCTAATCTTTTTTTAAGTAACGTATTTACACAATCATTTGCCAATGCAAATAATGTGGTGGTTGAATTTTACGAAGGCGATGGAAGCTTCGGTGCAGCAATTGGCGCAGGAATTGGTGCAGGCGTTTACACAAGTGCAGTCGCTGCAATGCAAAACAGAAAAGCAGTTGCTGTGGTGGAGCCACAAAATGTAAAACAGTATGATGAACTATATGAGCAATGGAAAAAGGTATTACAACCTCAAATAAATAATGAGTGAGTTTAATTAGTTAACCAATCAACATAATAAAAATGCCAGTTATAACCGGTCAAAAAGAATTTTTCAAAGGTGTCCCTCAAATAAAATATGAAGGAACCGGAAGCGATAATCCATTAGCTTATCGCTGGTATGATGAGAATAAATTAATAGCAGGAAAAACGATGAAGGAATATTTACGATTTGCTTGTGCTTACTGGCATAGCTTCTGTGGCAGTGGGGCAGACCCTTTTGGTGAACCCACTCATTTATTTCCATGGCATGAAAAAGTTGATGCAATAGAAAGAGCAAAAGATAAAGCTGACGCTGCTTTTGAATTTATTACCAAACTCGGGTTACCCTATTATTGTTTTCATGATATAGATGCAGTGGATTATACCAGTGATGTAAATGAAAACGACAGAAGGCTAAAGGCAATTACTGAATATCTTGGCGAAAAGCAAGCGGCGAGTGGGGTTAAATTGTTATGGGGCACCGCCAATCTTTTTTCCGGCAGGCGATATATGAATGGTGCTGCCACTAACCCTGACTTTCATGTACTGGCACATGCCGCTGCGCAGGTAAAAGCTGCATTGGATGCAACGATTGAATTGGGTGGAGAAAATTATGTGTTCTGGGGTGGAAGAGAGGGGTATATGAGTTTGTTAAATACTAATATGAAAAGAGAGAAAGAGCATTTGGCAAAATTTCTGCATACGGCAAAAGATTATGCAAGAAAGAATGGATTCAAAGGGAAATTTTTTATTGAACCCAAACCATGTGAGCCATCTAAACATCAATATGATTATGATTGTGAAACCGTGATTGGTTTTTTACGTCAATATGATTTGCTGAATGATTTTAGTTTGAATATAGAAGTTAATCATGCAACATTGGCCGGTCATACTTTTACCCATGAATTACAAGTGGCAGCAGATGCCGGTTTGCTGGGCAGTATTGATGCTAACCGGGGCGATTATCAGAATGGATGGGATACTGACCAGTTTCCAAATGATATAAATGAACTGACTGAAGCGATGCTGATAATATTGGAAGCAGGTGGTTTCAATGGTGGTGGTATTAACTTCGATGCCAAGATCCGCCGCAACTCTACTGATGCAGAAGATTTATTCTATGCACATATTGGTGGGATGGATGCTTTTGCCCGGGCATTAATATCAGCCGATGCTATTTTACAAAAATCAGATTACAAAAAAACAAGAACAGACCGGTACGCTTCATTTGATAGTGGAAAAGGAAAACAATTTGAAGAAGGAAAATTATCGCTGGAAGATTTAAGAATATATGCAATCGAAAGTGGTGAACCATCGGCGAAGAGTGGTAAACAAGAATACCTGGAGAATGTAATTAATCGGTTTATTTGATTTCAAATAGTTTAAAAAATGACTGTCCGCCTTCGTTAAATTCGGGATGGCAGTCATTTTTATTTAGGGGTATATCAATAAATAGAAGCTATATGTAGTAGAATGCATTTAATAGGAGCAAGTGTAGCAATCCGGATAATAATCATAAGCAGTTTAATAAATTAAGGGCAAATTTGTTTTCAATCTTTAGGGCAAAATAGCTATTTTTGCCGCCCAAATGCGGGGGTAGCTCAGCTGGTTAGAGCATCGGATTCATAACCCGAAGGTCGGCAGTTCAAGTCTGCTCTCCCGTACTTCCAAACCCTGTTACAAAAAGCGGGGTTTTTAAAAAAAGCAATGAAGCATCGGATTCAAATCCGCGGCGGCGGACGGCAGTTCAAGTCTGCTCTCCCGTAC
>JBKJXQ010000283.1:0-4927 GCA_046716235.1 Chitinophagaceae bacterium | reverse complement strand
CGAATAAACACCATACGACTGAACAGGACTTAGGTTGAAAGAATATTTTTATTATGTTAGACGGCAATCATCCCAAAGTACATTTCTCAAAAGTTTAAAAACCGGAGCAATAATCAGCCATAGCTATATAATTGAAGTGATATTATTTTACTTTAGAATCCCGAACTTTACGCATCTTATGGGAAAAAAGGAACGAATCATATTATTACTGCTGGCCGGGCTAAATTTTACACATATTCTTGATTTCATGATCATGATGCCATTGGGTAATTACCTGATGCCTTATTTCAATATTTCTGCCAAGCAATTTACATTTCTTGTAAGTGCTTATTCTTTAAGTGCCGCTATTTCGGGTTTTGCAGCTGCTTTTATTGTGGATCATTTTGATAGAAAAAAAATTCTTGTTTGGTCTTATATTGGTTTTTTAATTGGCACAATGGCTTGCGGCTTTGCTCCGAGTTATAATCTTTTATTAGCCTCCCGCATTCTGGCCGGACTTTTCGGCGGCATTATCGGCGCACAGGTATTCTCTATCATAGCAGATATTTTTAGCTATGAAAAAAGAGGTGTGGCTATGGGATCTGTTATGAGTGCATTTGCCGTTGCATCTATTCTGGGAGTGCCTTTTTCCCTGTATCTTACAAATATCTTTCAGGATAATTGGCATATTCCTTTTTTACTGGTAGCAGGTGTCGGCATATTAATAATTCCTCTTGTTATGAGGTTTATTCCTCCGATGAACAGCCATATTACTGAAAAAGATCAAAGAGATTCGCCATCGTCTTTATTGCGGAATGTTTTACGATCTTCATCTCAACGGCTGGCCCTCGTATTTTCTTGTTTATTGATGATGGGACATTTTCTTATTTTTCCTTTTATTAATCCGTACCTGGAATTTAATAAAGGGTTTTCCAGGGATGTCACACCAATGATTTATCTGGCAGGAGGTGGTGCTTCATTGATTGCAGCTATTTATCTCGGTCGTCTTGCTGATAAAAAAGGAAAGCTTCCGGTATTTTCAATATCTGTTTTTTTGTCTTTATTCATGGTGCTGATTATTACAAAAATGCCAACTGTTCCGTTTTCGGTGGTGCTTATCTTTTTTGCTATCTGGTTTGTATTTGCAACGGGAAGGGCCGTTACTGCCCAGGCTATGATCAGCGAAGTAGTAAAGCCTGAGCAACGAGGAAGTTTTATGAGCTTTAACGGATGTGTGCAGCAGTTAGGTACAAGTATAGCATCAATGATAGCTGGATACATTGTGGTCAAAGATAACTCCGGAAAAATTTTACATTATGAATGGTTAGGCTACCTCAGTATTGTTGTTTTGATGGGAAGTTTATTGTTGGGCCGGTTTCTTTTTAAAGATATTGACAGGACGGAAAGTGCAGCGATAGCGGAAAAAGAAATATTACAGGAAATTATTTGATAATTTATTTAATAAGCCTGTAAACAGGATATCTCATGTGAGCTGGTTCATACCATTTTGAATTCTGATAGATGAAGTTTAACTGAGACCTCCCATCTTTTGCAAATGTTGAATCACTTGCCCTTTTTTGCTCTAATTTTAATTTGATACCGGGATTATTTTTTAAATATTGAGCAGCAATATCTTCAAAAGCATAGGCTGAATAACCTTCTTTCTGGCCGAGAATTGCATCAAAATAATTCCAGGCAAAGTAGCTGTCTTCGGCCTGAGGTTGCAGTGTTTCAAATAAAAACCTATTTGCCACCTGGTTCATAGGTATATACCAATCTCCTTTTTTGAAGTTGATGGATTCCAAATGGGAAGTAATTTTTACATCACTGTTAAGATGATGCATCTCATATTGACGGGCCAACGTTTTATAATCATCGATTTTGTAAACCTCCACTTCAATAGCAGTATCTTTTTTCAGTTGTGTCATCATTACCTGGTTCAGCTTTAATAAGTCAATTACTTTCCACCAGCCTTGCGGAATGATATAAGCTTTGGGTTTAGTGATTGATTTTTTAACCGGGAAGTAATTAAATATTTTCACCATTTTTTCAAATGGTTTAGTTCTGTCATAATACAATCTTGGCAAACCAGATACTTCACTGGGTTTGCGTCCAGCTTCAAAGCCTTTGTACAGTACTTCTTTGAATTGTGATTTATCTAATGACCAACTGATGGGAAATTCAATTGCTGATTGTACGGATTTTTTAGTTTGATTACGCAGACTCTTAATTGTTTCACTGTTTTTAGCAGTAAATTCAATAAAGGATTGCATTAATGCATACGTCGCTTTTACTCTTTGAGCATAAGATTTTAGCATATGTGTTTCAGGAACAAATGAAAAAGTATGCCATAATGCTGCATAACCGCTTCCGTAACGTGGAGTATCCCAAAATTCCGGCCAACCATTTTCAGGGGTATCGCCAAACGAATTAACATACGGGATAAGATCATATCCTTTTTCTTTCATGGAAGAGTAAAGGGCAGGTTCGAATTTATTATTTAGAAATTCTCCCATTACCCCACCCAGTTTATTATGCTGAGTAGTAAGCAATGTTATTATATGTTGATAATCCGCACCATTACTTACATGGTTATCAATAAATACATCAGGATCGGTTAGATGAAATATTTCTGTAAAAGCTCTTGCATCTTTTGAATCGCATTTTATAAAATCTCTATTAAGATCAAGATTCTGAGAGTTGCCACGAAAGCCAAATTCTTCCGGCCCGTTCTGATCAACCCGGAAATCGGCATTACGATTAAGACAACCGCCAATATTATAAATTGGAATAAATGCAAGCACAATGTTATCAGCAATTTTAAATTTATTGGTTACAATATCTCTTACCAGTAACATGCTTGCATCAACGCCATCCGGCTCTCCTGGATGAATACCATTATTGATAAGGATAATCCGTTTATTATTTTTGCGGATGTTATTAAAATTATAATCACCATTATTTGATACAATAATTAAATGGAGCGGATAACCTGCATCCGTCATTCCCATGGGGAGCATTTTTACTTTTCCGGATTTATCATCTAATTTTTTCCACCAGTTAATAATTTCAAAATAAGTGGGTGTTTGAGTGCCATTTGACTGTTCGAATTTTGTAGGAATGGTTTGAGAAAAGGTAGATTGTACTGTCAATATTGAAACTAACAGGTATATAAGAAGCTTTTGCATATTGTTGATTAGGATTACAGAACCCTGAACGGAGCGTCGTCCGCCCGGCCTTGCCCCGCCAGAATGATCTTGTGGGGTTGGTATTCGGACGGGCAATATCAGTCCAACCAGGGAACTAATGCTGGTAAATTAATTTTTAAAATTGACGGATGTAAAATAAAAAAGGTATCCCGATATGAGATACCTTTCAAATAATATATGAAAAGAATTATTTTGAAGCGTTGGCTTTCCTGGCCAATTTGCTCTTAAGGTTAGCGGCTTTGTTTTTATGAATAACATTTCGTTTGGCCAGCTTATCAATCATAGCAGCTACTTCAGGAAATTTTTCACCCATTTCTTTACCTTTCAAAGCTTTCAGGTCACGGATGGCATTACGGGTAGTCTTACCGTTATACTTGTTTCTTTCTCTTCGTTTTGCAGCCTGACGGGCATCTTTTTTTGTTGCGCTATGATTAGCCATTCTTTCTGTTTTTTAAGGATGGCAAAGGTAGGGTTGAGAGGCTTATTCACCAAATTTAGGGGCATTTTATTATTAAAAAGCTGAACATGGGTAGAGATAAGGAAAGAAATCCTTTTAATAAACCCGGGGTAAATTACAATGGAAGTTGATTAAAGTTATATTGCCGGGCCTTCAACCTTTCTAAACCCCTCATTGTGAACAGGTATTTTCATTTTTTTGGTCGATATTTGTAACCCTTATTTGACCAATTTTCAAACCCTGCATTTCATGAAGGATTTTTCATATATAACCAATTCTCATCCGGAGTTTATAGAAAACTTGTACCGTGATTATTCCCGTGACCCTGACAGCATTGATCCGGAGATGAAAAAATTTTTTGAAGGTTTTGATTTTGCTATCAACAATGCATCTGTAAATGGGAATGATAGTAGCGTTTCAGCTCAACGGAAAACTGAATCTGCTCCGGTAACAAAGAATGCTGAGGTGGATTCGAAAACTTTCGATTGGATGCGGGAAATAAGAGCCTATCGTATAATACTTGGGTATAGAAACAAGGGACATTTGTTGGCTAAGACAAACCCTATTCGTCCCCGAAAAGATAGAGGTGCCAATATTGAATTGGCTTTTTATGGATTAACAGATGCTGACCTGGATAAAGATTTCTTTGCCGGTAATTTGATTGGACTGGGAACCACTTCTCTACGTAATATTCTAAATCACCTGGAAAAATGTTATGCTTCTCATACAGGTATTGAATTTAAATATATCAGTGATCAGAAGAAAGTAGATTGGTTGACAAATGAAGTAGAAAAGAAGATGCAGGATCCGATGCCTTTGAATAAAAGGAAAAGAATATTGGAGAAGTTGAACCAGGGTGTAATGTTTGAAAAATTTTTACATACCAAATATGTAGGTCAGAAAAGATTTTCGCTGGAAGGTGGCGAAACAACTATTGCTGCATTGGATGCTATTATAAATACTGCTGCTGATAATGATGTGCAGGAAGTGGTAATTGGGATGGCACATCGTGGACGGCTGAATGTACTGGCAAACGTAATGGGTAAAACGTATGAACAGATTTTTAGTGAGTTTGAAGGCACTGCAAAACCCGATCAGACAATGGGAAGTGGTGATGTGAAATATCACATGGGTTATGGAAGTGAAGTGCAAACGATGAATGATAAAACTGTTCATTTAAAATTGATGCCAAATCCTTCACACCTGGAAGCTGTTGACCCGGTAGTAGTTGGTTTTGCAAGAGCAAAAGCCGATGTTTTGTATAAAAGTGATTTTGATAAAA
>JBKJXQ010000282.1:0-2501 GCA_046716235.1 Chitinophagaceae bacterium | reverse complement strand
GGGTAGGATTTCACAATAAAATATTCGGCATCTGGAAATTTGCCACTATGCTGAAGAATAGCCCGAATATGGGTTCCAAAGATCTAACGATGCGAAATGATCCCCGTGTAACTTCGATTGGTAAATTTTTACGTAAGTCAAAACTGAATGAATTGCCACAGATGATTAATATTCTTACCGGTGATATGTCTTTTATTGGCCCGAGGCCATTGATGAAAAGTGGATTTGACCGTTATTCAGATGAGCTGAAAACTAAAATTTATAATGTAAAGCCGGGACTAACGGGTATTGGTTCAATAGTGTTCCGTGATGAAGAACTTATTATGACCAACAGCAGTTTACCACCAGATGAATGTTACAGAACAATTATACTCCCTCATAAAGGTGCTCTCGAACTGTGGTATCAGCAGCACCAAAATTTTATTACTGACTTTATGTTACTTTTCCTTACCGGTTGGTATATATTATTCCCCAATAGCAAACTCGTATTTAAAATTTTTCCCTCTTTACCTGCCAGGTCATTTTAGCATAATATCACAAACGAATCCCTCCCGGGTAATAAAAGATTAATTTCGGCTGTCGCCTCAGTTATGTTTAAATTATTTTCAAGTACAAAAAATAGCCAGCATACCGCTGATTTTAGTTTGCTAAAAGCTGATATGCATTCTCACCTAATTCCTGGTATTGATGATGGATCACCGGATATGGAAACATCAATCCAGCTTATCCGGCAAATGGCCGGACTCGGTTACACTAAACTTATTACTACTCCTCATATTATGTGGGGAATGTACAGGAACGAAAGGGATGATATTCTTGCCCGGCTTGAATTATTGCAATCAGCAGTAAGGACAGCAGGCATTACGGTGGAGATTCATGCCGCCGCAGAATATTTTTTAGATGAACATGTGGAGCAATTGCTGAAAAATAATAAACCGTTACTAACGATAAGTGATAATATGGTGTTGGTAGAATTTTCTATGGCACTTCAGTCAATGGGTATTAAAGATATTTTATTCGATATGCAGATGAAAGGATATCAGCCGGTGATTGCCCATCCTGAACGATACATATATCTTGAAAAGAACAAAGAGTTTTATGATGAGCTGAAAGATATTGGTTGTTTATTTCAATTGAACCTGCTTGCCCTTAGTGGGGGATATGGAAATTCTGTAAAAAAACTGGCCAATTATCTCATTAAAAATGAATTTTATGATTTAATTGGAACAGACCTCCATCACCACCGGCATGCTGAAGCACTTCATAATCCTGTACTTGCTGAACCATTGGCAAAATTATTTGCTTCAGGAAAAATAAGAAACAACCAACTTTAATCAGGGGTGTAAAGTTAAAGAGATACTATCCTTGCAGGGTGGTTCTCAAAATATCAGAATAAAATACCGTATAAATTTTTATCAAAAAGTTTGACCGAAAGGTTGAACTTTTTTTATTTATAGTTGTAACTATACCTGTTATGAATGCATTTACCATAAAAGATTTGGAGAATCTCTCAGGGATTAAGGCACATACTATCCGCATCTGGGAACAGCGATATAATTTTTTAAAACCTCAGCGAACCACCACCAATATCCGCTACTACACCAATGATGAGCTGAAGACGGTTCTCAATATTGCATTGCTTAATAAGTATGGCTTCAAAATTTCTCATATTGACAGGATGCGGCCACAGGAGATCAAAGAAAAAATTTTGTCGTTGGGAGATGTCCGTGCAGTTCAGGAAAGAATGATTAATGACCTGGTACAGGAAATGGTGGATTTGGAAATGGATAGGTTTGAAAAAATTCTTACTGATTATATTTCTTCAAAAGGAATTGAAAGAACAGTCATTCAAATCATTTTCCCTTTCCTGGAAAAAATTGGCATCCTCTGGCAAACAGGTCATATTAATCCGGCACAAGAGCATCTTGTTACCAATATCATCCGGCAGAAGTTGATAGTTGGCATTGAAACAACTACATCTGTTGTTAAGATCAATAAAACATTCCTTCTTTTTCTTCCGGAAGGTGAGCACCATGAACTGGGTTTATTGTTTATGTATTATTTACTAAAAAGCCGCGGTGCAAATGTTATTTATCTCGGTGCTAATGTGCCTGTAAAAGATGTGGAGCATGTAATCAGGCTAAAAAAGCCAGGTATTGTTTTTGTTCACCTCACCGCCACGAGCACTCATTTCAATTTTGAGAAGTTTCTTAATAATGTTGAAAATCGTTTTTTAGGTACCAGCACGGTTGTTTCAGGCCTATTAACCAAACATTACCGTAAGAAAGTGCCTGATTCTGTGCAGTTTAAAAAATCTCTTTCTGAAGTCATGGAATTTCTCTCCGCTTTATAATAAGGTCATTCTGCAGGTTTCCTTTCCACCACTATGATGTTATTTTCTTATTGTTTAATTTATTTTTAAAAATAGTAAACAATAAATTTGGCCGTCTGAATTTATTACGTTTAACTTTGTACATTGATTAATTAAACAAAATTATATG
>JBKJXQ010000281.1:0-3178 GCA_046716235.1 Chitinophagaceae bacterium | reverse complement strand
AATTATCCCTGCTTTTAGTATGGGCAAATCTGAAATTAAATAAGGGTGAGTTGTCAAAAAAATGGAAAAAATAGCTTGAGTAATTTATCAGGAAATTGGCTGGCTATTTATCAACTCACAACAAAATTGTAATATACTTTTCCTGTAATACTTTTTTTCTTGATTATTATTAAGCCCTCTTGAACTGCTTTCGATAAAAAACTTGTCAGATGTGGAGTAAAATAAGTGTAGTATTTATATTTATTATTCAGCTAACCTTTTTTAAGGTAGCAGCACAGCTTGGTATACCTGCCGATAAAAAAGCAACTAAGGAAACCAATAACCTTTACCGGAATCTGAAGAAGTTGACTATTAAGGGATTTATGTTTGGTCATCAGGATGATTTGGCTTACGGGGTAAACTGGAAATATAAAAACGGAAGAAGTGATATTAAAGATGTTACTGGTGATTACCCGGCAGTGTACGGATGGGAATTAGGTAATTTGGAAATTGACCGGCCTATGAACCTTGATAGTGTTCCGTTTGGAAAGATGCAACAACTGATAAGAAAGGGCTATGACAGAGGTGGAGTAATAACTATAAGCTGGCATCTGAATAATCCACTAACAGGAAAGACAGCATGGGATCCGGCTGAGGGAACGGTGGCAAGTATATTGCCTGGCGGTTCAAAGCATGATCTTTTTATAACATGGTTGGATAAGGTTGCATTTTTTATGAATGGGTTAAAAGGAAGTAAGGGAGAATTTATCCCGGTAATATTCAGACCGTTTCATGAGTTAAATGGAAACTGGTTTTGGTGGGGAGGAAAAAATTGCTCACCCGAAGAGTTTAAACAACTATGGATGTTTACTGTAAGTTACCTGAGAGATAAAAAAAATATCCATCATTTATTATATGCTTACAACACAGACAGGTTTTCTTCACGGGAAGAATACCTGGCAAAATATCCCGGAAATGAATGGGTAGACATTATCGGTTTTGATATTTATCAAAGAAACAGTTCCAATAAAAAATTTATCGAGGATATAGGTCAAATGCTTACAACCCTCGAAAGTATTGCAAATGAAAATAGCAAAGTTTCTGCCCTTACAGAATTTGGAGGTAATTTATCCGACAGCAATTGGTGGACGAACACTTTTCTGAAAGGTATAGCCAATCATAAAATATCGTATGTACTTGGGTGGCGAAATGCAGGTAAAAAAGCCAGTGGTGAGTTTGAGTTTTATGTTCCTTACAAAGGACAAACTACCGAAACAGATTTTATAAAATTTTATAAACTGCCTCAAACAATTTTTGGAAAAGATGCTTCCAATCAAAAGTTGTATCAATAAATGTTTTCTTATAAGCAGTCGTCGAGCAGATGGTTGCGGGCTGATTCTTCAGCCTGCAACCTCTTTTTAAATGATTAATAAAAGGTACAAAGTGATAATTTAACCACCTGATGCGATTAACACTGTTTGATATAAGTATTGTTTTAGTGTACCTGGCTTTAATGCTGATGATTGGCTGGTATTATAAAAATAAGGCCCGGCAAAATAAAGAAAGTTACCTGATGGGAGGTAAAAGCCTTCCGTGGTATATGCTTGGACTTAGTGATGCCAGCGATATGTTTGATATAAGCGGTACCATGTGGATGGTAGCCCTTTGTTTTGTATATGGATTAAAAAGTATCTGGATACCCTGGTTATGGCCTGTTTTTAACCAGGTTTTTATGATGATGTTTTTGAGTAAGTGGTTGAGAAGAAGTAATGCTAATACCGGTGCCGAATGGTTGCAAACAAGATTTGGTAACAGTGGTGCCGGAGTAAGGGGCTCTCACATAATAGTTATAGCATTCGCATTAATAAGTTGTCTTGGTTTTCTGGCTTATGGTTTTATTGGCTTGGGTAAATTTATGCAGGTCTTCATTCCATGGGATGTGGTAAGCAATTATGTGCCTTTTCATGTTGCAGATAAATATGTTCCTCACTTTTATGGCATCGTATTTACCCTTTTTGCCATGTTCTATTCAATACTCGGTGGTATGCATAGTATAGTGGTCGGCGATGTTATTAAATACATTGTAATGACTATTGCCTGTATTGCTATTGGGATAATAGCCATGCAACATTTGCAGGGTAATAAACTTATTGTACCCGATGGATGGAGCAATCCTTTTTTTAACTGGCACCTGAATCTTGATTGGACTGCTATTGCTGCCGACGCTAATAAAAAAATTGCTGATGATGGGTTTAGTCTCTTTCGTTTATTTTTTATGATGATGTTGCTGAAAGGTGTTTTTGCTTCGCTGGCCGGCCCTGCACCTAATTATGATATGCAAAAAGTATTAAGTACCCGCAGTCCTAAAGAAGCAAGTAAGATGACAGGTTTTGTAAGTATCATCTTACTGCCTATCCGTTATACAATGATAATTGGTCTTACTGTACTGGCCTTATTATATTACAACCAGCTTCATTTAAAAGGCCCGGATGGTGTTACCGATTTTGAAAGAGTATTGCCTGCTACTATTAATACTTTTCTGCCGGTAGGAATTTTAGGAATTGTATTGACCGGTTTATTAGGAGCATTTATGGGAACGTTTAGTGGTACACTCAATGCAGCCCAGGCATATATAGTGAATGATATTTATCTTAAGTATATAAACCCCACTGCCAGTAATAAGAAAATAATTACTATGAATTACCTAATGGGTGTCTTAGTTGTTGTTGTAGGTGTATTCTTTGGTTTTATGGCGACTAATGTCAATAATTTATTACAATGGATTGTAGGAGGATTATATGGTGGATATGTTGCTGCTAATTGCCTGAAATGGTATTGGTGGAGGTTTAATGCCAATGGCTTTTTTTGGGGTATGACAATTGGTATTATTGGTGCTCTGGTCATGGCTAAGTTTATTACTTCAAATACACAATTATACTGGTGGCCATTATTATTTGTTCTGTCAATGGCTGGATGTATTATAGGAACTTATGCAGCACCACCTACCAACGAGGCTACATTGAAATCATTTTACAAAACAGTAAAGCCCTGGGGGTTCTGGAAGCCTATTCATGAATTAGTTATAATAGATGATCAGGCTTTTGTCGCCAATAAGCGGTTCAGACTTGATATGTTTAATGTAGTGCTGGGAATTATAGCTCAATTATGTCTTACCATTTTTCCGATGTACCTCATATTA